>NZ_JBRCWE010000032.1:0-10117 GCF_053497555.1 Raineya sp.
TCTGTGTGCGTATATCACAAGTTTTTTGTTATTTTGCTTAATTTTCTTGCAAATTTTTTTGCATTTTTTTACAAGTAAGATTTTGATTATCAAACTATTATACATTTTTTAAGGAGCGAGTGCTTACTGAAATTCAAATGCACCGCAATCTGGCTTGTTTTTGCGTGGTAAGCCTCTTTGGTCAGTACTTGGGGCATTTTGATTAGTGCCTCTATCTATGGCAGGGCTACCTTGTGGTAGAGCCATTGTTTTAGTAAAGCCGCCATTATCGGCAAGGGGCAGTAAGCCAGCATCTTCCGTAGAAACCGAAGGGGTTAGCCAGTAGTCGTCTGTCGCTCCAAATTGCCCACTAAAACTTTTGGGAAATTGCATATTTCCTTCCCCTACCGTCAGATTAGAGTTTTTATTGATAACAGCTCCACCATAAGGATTGCCTTGGTTTGTGCCACCAACCAAATTATTGTAAAATAAAGTATTGGCAAGTGTTGTATTGCCACCATTAAAGATAGCACTGGCAAAGTCTCCCGCTCTATTCTGGGCGAAGGTACAATTCATTATGTTGCAAGTTCCGCTACTCAAAGCAAATGCACCACCCAAACCATTGGTGCCATTTACAGCAAGATTGCCTTCAAAGGTGCAATTAGTAATATTGAGCGTACCATTGGCAACCCACAAACCTCCGCCTTGTGAAGGCGAGGAATTTTTGGAGAAAAGCGTATTGGATAGATTGAGCGAACCATTCATAAAATAAAATCCGCCACCTTTATCATCTCGGCAGGAATTGTTCTCAAAACTGCATTTATCCATACTCATTGAACTACCTTTGCCTGCATAAAAAATTACATTTACAGCTCCCGCCTGATGATTGGCTTTGTTATTGATAAATGTACAACCACACATAGACATCTGATTATTCACCCCGTTTTGGTCAATACCATCAACATACACAGCTCCGCCTTGCCCTCCCTGTGCGAATGTTCCGCCTGTACCTGTGGCTTCGTTGTTTTCAAAAACGCAGTTGATAAAAGTCATTGCTGTTCCGATAGTGCCTACGGCGGCTCCATTGGGGGCTTTGTTGTTTCGGAAAGTACAATTTGCGAAAATAGCCTCTTTATATAAAATGGTATGAACTGCTCCACAATCATCGGCATCGGGGATAGGCATATTGTTATTTTCAAAAACGCAATTAAATACTTTCAATGAGCCGAAGGCTCTGCCTCTGATTGCCGCTCCTCGCTCTCCTTTATTCCCTTTGGCATTGATAAAACGCAAGTTTTGCACTACCAATAGAGTACCTGCATTTTGATTGGCGGCGGGGGCTTTATCCATAATAATATGCTGATTGTTGCCGTTCAAGGTAACTTTGTTACCGCCATCAATTACAATTTCTTTGTTGGGGATTATCAGACTGCTGGTAAGGCTAAGCGAGAAAGGGGCATCACCGCAATTACATTTTATTTTACCACCAGCATCTAAAAGTTCTTGTAGCTTAGTTTGCGTGCAGGAGGCGGGTGTTCCGTCCCCCCATAAGGAGGCTCCTGTCATATCGGCAAGAGGAGGTGCTTCGCAAACTGCTTGGGGAGTGTTGTTTGTGGGATTTGGCTCGTTGCTACTTTTTTTCTTGCAAGCTAAAACGCAAAGAAAAAAAGCAAAATAACATAAACGTTTCATATGTTTGGAGATAATTTTGTGTGGAGTACAAAAAATGTGCAATATTTTGCATAAAAATTTTGACTGATTCAGAGTAAAATTACACTTTTTTTTGAAAAAAACAAAAACAAATTGCCATTTAGTACAAATTTTTCTTTATCTTTGCCCGCCAAAATGAGAAACAAGTCTTACATATCGTTGGGTACTTTTTTGCTTTTGTTCTTGTGGCTAATGGGAACAAATGCAAACGCCTTTTTTTTGCAGAAAAGTCAGTCTGCTGAAAAGCAAGAAAAACCTTTCAAGGAGCAAATTTCTGCTTATGAGGTGAAAGCTACTTTTTCAGGCTTTTCTGTGGCGGGTTTGCAAACCAATTATTTTCTACTTTTTGAGGTTTCTTTTGCTGTTCTTGAAACCGAAATTTGTTTGTTTGCTCGTCCTATTTTTCGGATAGCTTTTTTTGAAAAAATCTTTGAGCATCTGATTGCTCCCCAAGCCCCCTAAATTTTGCATTTTTAGGTTTCAAGCTCAAGGTATGAGTTTGAAAATTCTGTTCTTGTCTTGTTTCTAAATTATTTTTCACCCAAAATTTTCAAAAAATATGAAAAATCGTTCAGCCATTATTTTTCTAACGGCAATCATTGCTATTTTGTGTATTTATTCACTTTCTTTCACGTGGGTAGGCTATCGCGTACGCGAAGATGCTGAAAAGCAAGCCACCAAAGGCAAAGACATAGATTATGCAAAAAAACAAGAAATTTTGCGTAATAAGTCTTACGAAACCGTGTATGATATTGGCATTGCCAAATACGACTACAATAGCGTCAAGAAACGCGAGTTAGGTTTAGGTTTGGACTTGCGTGGAGGTATGCAATTTACTTTGCAGGTATCTCACGCCGAACTACTGAAAATTCTTGCAGGCAGAAGAGCCAAAGAGGCTAATTTCCAAAAAGCTCTTGCCAAAGCACAAGAAAAACAAAAAAACAGCTCTCGCCCTTTTGTAAGGCTTTTTGCCGAGGCAGTAGAGGAGGTTGCCCCCGGAACACAACTGGCTCGCTTTTTTGTAAGCTCTACCAATAGCGAAATTACCTTGCAATCGTCTAATAATGATGTAATTGCCTATTTGGAAAAGAAAACAGAGGAAAGCGTTGATTTAGCGTTCCGCATCATTCAAGACCGTATTGATAAAACAGGGCTTGCCAACCCAAGCATTTCCAAAGTACCTGCTTCGGGGCGTATTCAGATTGAGTTGCCCGGTGTAGATGACCCCGAAAGAACAGAGAAACTGCTCAAAAGTCAGGCTAAATTAGAGTTTTGGCAAGTGTACGACCAAGCGGCTTTGCAGGGAGGTATAGAAAAACTCATTGACTACACCAATACTCTTGAAACCTCCAACAAATCCGATAAAAAAGATGCTAAAAAAGACGACAACCCTTTCTTGAAAAAAGATAGTACCGAAAAAGATGAAAACCCTTTTATCAAGAAAGATACAGCTACTGCCAAAGCAGATACGGCAAGTAAAAAAACGGAAGTCAAAGATACAGCCAAAAACAATAAAAAAGATACGAGCAAAACTACCAAAGATACTGCCAAGAAAAAAGACGAAAAGCAAGACCGCTTTGCCGCTTTTAGCAAACTATTTACCCCTTTTGGCAATAATTTGTACGTAAAACTGGAAGATACTGCCAAAGTAAATAAAATTTTCAATGCCCCCGAAGTTAAAAATGCTTTCCCTGCCGATATGGTAATGATGTGGGGGGCAAAAGCGGAATCCGATGAATTGCTTTCTAATGGGCAAAAAAATCCTATCAAGGGGCAGTTACCTATTTATTTCTTGAAAGCCAGTGCAGATGGCGAAGCTCTTTTGAGTGGCGATGTAGTGGATAATGCTTTCCCCGATTACGACCCTCAAAAAGGTTATGGCGTTACAATGATTATGAACATCAAAGGGGCTCAGGAATGGGCAAGAATTACCAAAGAAAATATCGGTAAGCAGATTGCCATTGTCTTGGATAGAGGGGTTTATTCTGCTCCTGTGGTGCAAACTGAAATTACAGGTGGAAATTCATCAATTACGGGGAATTTCACTTTGGAAGAAGCCCAAGATTTAGCGACTATCCTCAAATCGGGTAAGTTGCCTATCCCTACCGAAGTGGTAGAGCGTGGTATCGTAGGACCTTCACTCGGTAAAGAATCTATCAATCAGGGTTTGATTTCTACGCTGGTGGCATTGGCAGTAGTATTCTTGTTTATTTATGTGTATTACAACGTGGCAGGTCTGATAGTTTGGATTGCCCTGATTGCTAATATTTTCTTTACGCTGGGCGTAATGGCTTCCTTTGGTACAATCCTGACACTTTCAGGTATTGCAGGTTTTGTGCTTTCAGTAGCAATGTCCATTGATGCCAACGTACTTATCAATGAACGTATCCGAGAGGAATTGCAACAAGGTAAAGCCTTTGCCGAAGCGGTCAGAATTGGTTATACCAAAGCGTATAGTTCTATTTTGGACTCCAACATTACTACTTTCATTATTGGTGTAATTTTGTATATGTTCAGTGAGGCAAGTTTGGTACGTGGTTTTGCCATTACCCTAATGATAGGTATCTGTACTTCACTTTTCAGTGCTATTTTCATTACTCGTTTGCTTACAGAAAGTTTGGTAATTGCTCGTGGTAAAACACTTTCTTTCAAATCTGCCTTTTTCAATAGTATTTTCCCTAAAACCAACTTCAATTTTGTGGCTATACGCAAAAAAGCCTATTTATTTTCGGCAAGTATTGTTTTGGTAGGCTTAATTTTAGCCATTGTACAAGGCGGATTTACTTTTGGAGTAGATTTTACGGGAGGACGTTCCTACGTAGTAGCTTTCAACAAAACACTTCCCGTGAGTGAGGTGCGTGAGGTTCTTACCAAAGTGTTTCAGACCAGCACCGAAGTAAAAACCTACAATACCAGCAACCAACTGAAAATTACAACGAGCTATCTTGCAAGCGATGCAGGGGCAGATGAAAAAGTAGAAGCCAAACTCAAGGAAGGACTTGCCAAGTTTCAAGATGCCAAGCCCGAAATTTTGAGTTTTACAAAAGTAGATTCGGCGGTGGCTGATGATATTTTGGCAACGGCTCGTTTTGCGGTAATTCTTTCGCTGATAGCAATGTTTTTGTATATTTTTGTACGTTTCCGTTACTGGCAATACGGACTTGCGGCACTTGTTTCGCTTGCTCATAATGTGCTAATTGTGCTTGCTTTTGTACCAATAGCCAAACTCTTGGGCTTGAATTTGGAAATTGACCAAATCTTTATTGCTTCGGTGCTAACCGTGATAGGTTATTCTATCAACGATACCGTGGTAGTTTTTGACCGTATCCGTGAATTTGCTCGCCAAAGCATAGAAAGTAAAGATTTTGCTTCTCAGCTCAATAGTGCTATCAACGATACTTTGAGCCGTACAGTGGTTACAGGTATTACGACCATTGTTACAACACTAATTCTCTTGTTCTTTGCAGGCGAAGTATTGAGAGGCTTTTCGTATTCAATGTTCATTGGAATTGTGTTTGGTACGTATTCATCTATTTTCATTGCGGCACCCGCAGTGCTTGACTTCGCTCGCCGCAAAGGTATAGAAGAAGCCCAACGCGAAGCCGAAAAGCAAGCCGCCTTGCAAGCAGAACAACAACAAGAAAAACAATCTTAAAAAAACAAAAGCCCCGAAAGGGGCTTTTGTATATAAAAGTTAGTTTTTGTAGTTATCCATTACTTTTCTCACATTTCCATAAGTTTGTAGGAGTTCTTGGGCTTTTTCTGCGGAAATATTAAGTTCGGAGGTGATGATACGAATAGCTCGGTCAATGAGTTTGGTATTGGCAAGTTGCATATCTACCATTTTATTGCCTTTTACCCTGCCAAGTTGTATCATTGTAGTTGTGGAAATCATATTGAGTACAAGTTTTTGAGCAGTGCCTGCCTTCATACGTGTACTACCTGTAATGAACTCAGCCCCTACAATTACTTCAATAGCTACATTGGCGTATTGAGCCACAGGAGTATTCAGATTGCAAGTGATGCAGGCAGTAAAAATGCCATTTTCTTGAGCTTTTTGCAAACCGCCAACCACATAAGGCGTTCTGCCCGAAGCGGCAACACCTACCAAAACGTCCAATTCATTGATACGGAAGGCTTGCAGGTCTTTCCAAGCCTGCTCGGTATCATCTTCGGCAAATTCTACGGCTTTGCGTATAGCTTTATCGCCTCCTGCAATAATACCAATAACCCAATCATCAGGTACGCCAAAGGTAGGCGGACATTCCGAAGCATCTACAATCCCCAAACGCCCACTGGTGCCCGCTCCAATGTAAAAAAGTCTGCCCCCCATTTGCATACGTGGTACAATCTCAGCCACCAAGCGTTCTATTTGAGGAATAGCCTTTTCCACAGCCAAAGGCACGGTTTTATCTTCTGCATTGATACTCTCCAAAATCTCACGAATAGACTTTTTCTCTAAATCTTGATATTTGGAATCTGCTTCGGTAAAATTCATAGTTTCAAGAGCTTTTTTCTCTAATGTTTAAATTTCTTGTTTTTTATATCCGATTTCTCACAATTCCTTATCACTCACCATTCTATTGCCACAAAAATAAGTTTTTTTGCTGATTTTGCTCATTTCTTACAAGCGATTTTTTTGCTCACTTTGAAAAAACGAAAATCTTATGTTCAACCTCACTAATCAAAAAGGACTGATTGTAGGTATTGCCAACGACAAATCTATTGCGTATGGTTGTGCCAAAATTTTAGCCGAGCAGGGAGCCGAACTTGCTATTACGTATCTGAATGAAAAAGCAGAAAAGTTCGTTCGTCCTCTTGCCGAGGGGCTTAATGCAAGTATCATAGCCCAAATGGACGTTCAGAATGAAGAGGAAGTAAAAGTAGTTTTTGAGCAAATTGCTCAAAAATGGGGTAAATTGGACTTTCTCATACACTCCATTGCTTTTGCACCCCTAGAAGACCTGAAAGGTAGGCTCATTGATTGCTCTGCCGAAGGCTTCAAATTAGCTATGGATATTAGTTGTCATTCATTTATTCGTTTGGCTCATTATTCCGAGAATTTACTTTCGCAAGGTAGAGGCTCTCTGATAGCGATGAGCTACTATGGTTCGGAAAAAGTGATTAAGAATTATGCTATAATGGGTCCTGTAAAAGCCGCTTTGGAAAGTACAGTACGCTATTTAGCTTTTGAATTGGGCGAAAAAGGCATTAACGTCAATGCGATTTCTCCCGGAACTATTGCAACACGTGCCGCAGGTGGCTTGAGCGATTTTGATGAACTAATGAAAAAAACAGAACAACTCACACCGCTCAAACGCTTGCCTACCATTGAAGACGTAGGAAAAATGGCGGCTTTCCTCATTTCAGACGAAGCTCAATATATTACAGGAGATACGTTCTATGTAGATGGAGGCTATCATATAATGGGGGTGTAGAGCCAAACATTTCTAAAAAAATTAATTTCTCCTTAACATAAAAATCTTACATTTGTAAAAATTAAACGATAAGTCTATGGCAACCGTAAAAACTAAAAACCCCGCTTCCAAAGAAAAGGAAATCTTGGTAAATGGTAATGGAAATGGCAATGGTAAGCACGAAAACCAGTGGCTTTCGCCTTTTGGCAATTTTATGAACTCACAATGGTTTGAGCAGTGGCAAGAAACTTTGAAAAACCCTTTTGGACAAAAAAAGGAAAAAGAAGAAACTGAAACTCCTTCGGCTCAGTGGCTTACTTCGCAATGGACAGCTTGGCAAAATTGGTGGCAAGAGCTTGCGAGTGCCGTAGCAGAAGATAGTGTAGAAAAAGCACAAAAACATATTGGCGATTTTTTGGTAAATGCCGAATTGCAAAAGCCGCTCATCAGTGCCGCAGATACTTTTTTAGAACTTTCTCAGCATATCCTTGATTTCAAGGAGTTTATGGATTACGCTACCATTGCTCTCAATAAAAAGCCTGAATGGGTTACGCCTAATGTAGTAGTGGGTAAATTGCGTTGCTTTGATTTGCGTCAATTTTCTCCTAAAATAGATAAAACGAAATCAGCAACTTTGGTACTTCCCCCTTTTGCAGGGCATTATTCTACTATTGCCGATTTTTCTGAAAAGCAAAGTCTTGTAAAGCACCTTATGGACTATGGCGTTCCGAATGTATATTGCTTGGATTACCATAGTGCTACCAAAGAAATGCAATATTACAACGTTGATGATTACCTGGCTCAGTTAGATGTATTTGTAGATGATATTGGCGACCACGTGAATTTGATAGGTTTGTGCCAAGGAGGTTGGTTTGGAGCTATCTATACGGCTCGTTTTCCTCAGAAGGTAAAAACTTTGGTTGTAGCAGGTTCGCCGATTGATACCAAAGCAGGCGATGGACATTTGGAAAATACCGTAGATAATGCCTCGCCTACCTTTTTTAGCAACCTTGTGAAAATGGGACAAGGTGTAATGGACGGAAAATTTATGGTGCAAGGCTTCAAGAATATGAACTTTATGCAACATTATTTTGAAAAATATCAACGCCTTTACAAAATGGTGAAAGGGGCTCAAAATGATGAGGCAGGTTTGGAGCGTTATGAAAATTTTGAAATTTGGTACGAAAATACTATCAATTTGCCCGGTAAGTGGTACGAGCAAGTCATTGATGAACTTTTCCGTAACAATCATTTTGTTAATGAGCAGTTTGTAGCTTTGGGTAGAAAAGTTAGCCCCAAAGATATCAAATGTCCTGTGTATATGCTTGCAGGAGATAAAGACGATATTACCTTGCCCGAACAAGTATTTGATATGGAAAAATACATTGGTACACCCAAAGAAAAGCAAGCCAAAGGTTTGGCTCAGGCAGGGCATATTGGGTTGTTTATGGGGCGTGCAGTGCTTTCCAAAAATTGGAAAGAAATTGCTGAATGGATGATGAAACATCAATAAAAAGCATAACGCATAAGCGGCAACATTGGCTCAAATCAACGTTGTCGCTTCTTGCTATTCTAAATGCTATAAATTCTGAAAATCATCGTAGTTTAACCCTTTTATGTGTGGTATTCGTTTCAATCACGAAAAATTTGCCCATCAATGTTATCGTTGTGGCAAATTGGCTTTGCAAGAAGAACTCTTTTTCTTTCAACAACAAGGCGTTTGGCTCTGTGAGGAGTGTTTGGAGAAAGAACAAGAAATGAAAGAGGAAAACGACAAAAAGAAAGTTGAAAAAGTATAGCAACCTCAAATAAAATTGAGGTTGCTTGTTTTTATATTTCCACTTGCATACCCGACTTCACAAGGTCGGTGATATCAACCCTTACACCGATATATTTGTAAGGCTTTCCTTCGCTATCCAGCACACCGCCAATGGTAGCAATTACCCAGTAGGGAGTGCCGTCTTTGGCTCGGTTTTTTACTATGCCCTGAAAGATTTTACCCGCTTTAATGGTTTCCCAAAGATTTTTATACACTTCTTTGGGCATATCGGGGTGGCGAACAATGTTATGAGCTTTGCCGATAAGTTCTTCGCGAGAATATTTGGAAATGCGGCAAAAAGTATCATTCACAAAGGTAATAGTGCCAAACTTATCCGTTTCAGAAACAATAGCGGCGGCATTGAGCAAATTGGTGCGAGCTTCTATTTCTGCGGATAGTCTATCTATTTCTTCCTCGCGGCGAGCAATGTCTTTGTGAATAGTTTTCAAAAGTAATTTCATTTTTTCTTCTGCACTCTGATAGCTTGCTTGCATTTCTTTCAAAAGAAATACCTTGTAAAACTTGCCTTTTTCGTATTCAAAAGTGCTTTCAATCATTTCTGCCAATGCTTTCTGCCCATCTAATTTTTTGATACTGACAACATTGGTATTGGTTTCAGATTTGAAGGGCAAAATGACATACTGCGATAAAGGCATATTACGCAAATCTACCGAAGTAGCACCGAAAAGTTGCAGCGCCGCAGGATTGGCATAGATAATTTTTTCGTCTCCTGTGGTAATTACGATAGGCTGATGGATATTTTCAAAAATATCCTTTGCCGCTTGTGGTGTTGCAAAAGCGTTCATAGGGATAAAAATAGTTTAGGTTCAAGAAAAAAATGAATTTTGTATTAAGGAGCAAGGTATTGTTCTACTTGCATACCTCTTTTGATAAGGTCGGTGATATCAATTCTTACACCGATGTATTTGTAGGGTTTTCCTTCGCTATCCAGCACGCCTCCAATGGTAGCAATTACCCAGTAGGGGGTGCCGTCTTTGGCTCGGTTTTTTACAATGCCCTGAAAGATTTTACCCGCCTTGATAGTATCCCACATTTCTTTGAAAACAGCTTTGGGCATATCGGGGTGGCGAACAATGTTATGAGGCTTTCCAATGAGTTCTTGGGGCGTGTATTTGGCTATTCGGCAGAAGGTATCATTTACAAAAGTAATAGTGCCGTACTGGTCAGTTTC
>NZ_JBRCWE010000033.1:0-36601 GCF_053497555.1 Raineya sp.
ATATTAAGAAATTGTTAAGTTTTATATTTTCTAAATTTTTCGCCTAATACTACGAAAACGACCATATTCATTTTACGAATATGGTCGTTTGGTAGGTTTTACTGAAAAAACTCTTTCATTTTTTCAAAGAAGCTTTTTTCAGATTTATCGGGTGAGGGTGTAAAGTTTTTAGAGTTTCGCAGTTTTTCCAAAATAGCCTTTTCTTCGGGGGTAAGTTTTTTAGGCGTCCAGATATTGACGTGAATGAGCTGGTCGCCACGGTCGTAACTTTGCAAATCTTTCAAACCTTTGCCTTTCAAGCGTAAAATTTTACCGCTTTGCGTACCCGGTTCAATCTTTACTTTCACTTTGCCGTCAAGGGTAGGCACTTCTACGGTAGCTCCCAAAGCGGCATCAATGAAACTAATATGCAAATCGTAAATGATATTATTACCATCTCTTTTGAGTGTCTCGTCTTCCGCTTCTTCAATTACAATGTACAAATCGCCATATTGCCCACCACGTTGGGGGTAATTGCCCTTGCCTGCGATAGAAAGTTGCATACCTTCTTGTACCCCCGCAGGCACACGAATAGAAATTACTTCTTCCTCCAAGGTTCTGCCTTCGCCTGCACAGACTTCACATTTCTGGCTGATAATCTTACCACTGCCACTGCAAGTAGGGCAGGTGCTGGTAGTTATCATTTGTCCAAGCATTGTATTGGTTACACGGCGAACTTGCCCTGTGCCGCCACAAGTGCCACAAGTTTGCAAAGAAACACCATTTTTTGAGCCATTACCATTGCAAGATTTGCAGGCTACATAGCGTTTTACTTTTACTTTCTTTTCTGCTCCTTCTGCAATTTCTTGTAGCGTAAGTTTGAGCTTAATACGCAGATTAGTGCCTTTATTCACGCCTCTGCTTCTGCCACCGCCCATTCCTCCGCCTCCAAAGAAACTTTCAAAACCTGTACCCTCGAAAATATCGCTGAAGCGGGCAAAAATATCTTCCATATTCATATTGCCGCTGAAGCCACCACCAAAGCCACCTGCACCGCCTACGCCATTGTGTCCGAATTGGTCGTAACGTTTGCGTTTTTCGGGGTCTGAAAGCACTTCGTAAGCCTCTGCCGCTTCCTTGAATTTCTCTTCGGCTTCAGGATTGTTGGGATTTTTGTCAGGGTGATACTTTATCGCCAGCTGTCTGTATGCCTTCTTGATTTCTTCGGGTGTAGCACTCCGAGAAACCCCCAAAACTTCGTAATAATCTCTCTTTGCCATAATCTAAAATAGAGTTTTAGCCCAAAAATAAACCTTCTACGCTCCTGTAACCACTTTTGCAAAACGCAGTACTTTCTCGCCCAGCATATAGCCTTTTTCTATGGTATCTATAACTTTGCCTTTCATCTCTTCGCTTGGGGCGGGTACTTGCGTAATGGCTTCGTGCTTGTCGGGGTCAAAGGCTTCGTGGGTAGATTTGATTTCTGCAAGTCCTTGCTTTTCCAAAAACTTAGCAAACTTTTGATGAATAAGCATAATGCCTTCTTTGATGCTTTCCAGATTCGCTTCACTATTTTCAAATGCTTTTAAGGCACGTTCAAAGTCATCAAAAATAGGTAGTAATTCTAAAAGAAGTTTAGCATTGGCTTGCTCAATAAATTCAACTTTTTCTTTGGCAGTTCTACGCCTGAAATTTTCAAAATCGGCATAGAGGCGAATGTAATTATCCTTTTGCTCTGCCAAAGCAAATTCTAGTTTCTTTACTACTTCTTCTAAGTTAAAAACATTATTGCTACCTGAAGCTGATTTTTCGGAATTTTGTATCTCTTCTGTCAAAACTTCTTTGTTTTCGGTGTTTTCGTTAGAATTGCTATTCTGCTTTTCTTGCTGATTTTCGTTTTTAGGATTTTCTGTACTCATAACCACAAAAATTTTTGCAATTTACGAAGGTTCAATTTCTTTGCCAAATTAAAAATACTGCCATTTTGACAGAAAAAATAAACGAACACTTGTTTAGTGTTCGCTGAAAGTATCTTTACCATTTTGGTAAAATTTATTGCAACAATAGTTTCAAAAAATCCTCGTCAATCACACCCGAAGGATAGCTTTGCTTTTCTTGTTGAATTTTTTTGATTGTCTGCTCGGTTTCATCACTGAAAACACCATCTATTTGTATAGGTTGCCATTTCTGACTGATAAGTTTTTGTATTTCCCAAATAGCTCTATCTTTATCACCTTTGCGGAAAGTTTTACCTGCTAAGAGTTTATGCAAAGCGTAATTTTTTTCGCTGATGCCATTTTTTTCAATGTAAGCAATAGCTTCATTATCAAAGCCTTGCTGTTTGAGTTTTTTGGAGAGAATAAGTTTTGCTTCTAAAAATTTTACTCTTGCCCGCATAGTTTGGTAAGTATGAGCGGCGTTTTTGGCTTGTGGAATTTCCATATCTGCCGAAAGGACATCAATACCGTGGTTTGTCCATTGTTCCCTTGCGAAGTTTCCTAAATGTGTTGCTGTTTCAAAGTATTCTTTTACCAAAGCAGGTTCGTGATAATTGACATCAATTTCTTGCATATTTATTACATAATCATAAGCATTCGGGTAAGAAAACTTACGATATTTTTGGTATTGAAAAAAGGTGAGCAAGCCCAAAAAAACGAGAAATAAAAAAATAATAACACGCTTCATAAGCAAAGAACAGAGTTTTTTATGGTTTTTTGAAAAATTTTTGCAAAAAAATTTGGTAGATTTTGGGATTTATATTACATTTGCAAAGTCAAATTTAAACAGCAAACGGATATGAAATCACCTTTTGGAAATCCTTTCGGAATGCCTTTTGGCAAGCCCTTTGGCACAAAGTAAAAGCTAATCAATTGTAGCTATTACTTTGAGTTCAATGGCAATAGGCGTAGGCAAAGCCGTAATACCCAGCGTAGTTCGGCAAGGCTGATTATCTTTGAAATATTCAGCGTAAATCTTGTTATATTTGGGAAAGTCCTCTTTCATATTGGTCAAAAAGACCGTAACATCTACAATCTTATCCCAAGAAGAGCCTGCCTCCTCTAAAATATAGCGAATATTCTCAAAAACAGAATGACATTGAGCTTCAATGTCATAACTAATAATATTTCCGTTCTCATCAAGCTCAACACCCGGAATTTCTTTGCTACCTCGTTTGCGAGGTCCTACTCCTGAAAGAAACAGCAAATTCCCTACTCGTCTTGCGTGAGGGTACAAACCGACAGGTTCGGGGGCTTTGGAGCTATGAATCAAATCTTTGTCTTCGGGCATATATCTTGTATTTAATGAATTTCAGCTAAACTTTCTTCATTGGCTTGTAAAATATGCTCAATGTCGCTATCTGAAAGAGCTACCGAAACAAATAAACTTTCAAATTGCGAGGGTGCTAAATATACACCTTTTTGAAGCATCTTATGAAAATATTTTCCAAAAAGTTCTGTATTGGAAGTTTTAGCAGTCTGAAAATCAATAACTTGTTTGTCTGTAAAAAATAGGCTATACATTGAGCCAATTTGATTGATAGTATAAGGCAAGTTCAGTTTTTGTAAAGTTTTCTTCAGTCCCTCTACGATTTTTTGTGTGATTTGTTCTAACTTTTGGTAAATCTGAGGGTTTTCGTTCAGTTCGGTAAGCATCGCGTAGCCTGCCGCCATAGCAATAGGGTTACCTGAAAGCGTACCCGCCTGATATACTTTGCCCACAGGCGAAACGCTATCCATAATTTCCTTTTTGCCACCATAAGCTCCCACAGGCAAGCCACCTCCAATAATTTTTCCCAAGGTTGTCATATCGGGGGTTATGCCAAAGAGTTCCTGTGCCCCTCCACGAGCCAAACGAAAGCCTGTCATTACTTCATCAAAAATCAAGATGATGCCTTCTTGGTCGCAAATAGTTCGTAAGCCTTCTAAAAAGCCTTTTTGGGGCAAAACGCACCCCATATTTCCAACCACAGGCTCTACAATAATACAAGCTATTTGTTTAGGATTGGCGTCAATGAGCTTTTTTACTGCGTCCAAGTCGTTGTAAGGGGCTGTGAGCGTATCATTGGCAACGCCTTGCGTTACGCCAAGGCTATCGGGCGAACCCATTGTGTAAGCTCCGCTACCTGCCGCAATCAGAAAGCTATCGCCGTGTCCGTGGTAGCAACCTTCAAATTTAATGATTTTATTTCTACCTGTAAAGCCACGAGCTACCCGAATGGCACTCATACAGGCTTCGGTGCCTGAATTTACCATACGTACTTTTTCTATGGAAGGCACCATTTGGCAAATGAGTTCAGCCATTTCCACTTCCTTGCGGGTGGGTGCCCCATACGAAAAAGAATGGGGTAGTGCTTCTGCGATAGCTTTCTGAATGGTAGGGTGGGCGTGTCCGAGTATCATCGGACCCCAAGAGTTGATAAGTTCAATGTAGCGGTTGTTGTCCTCATCATAGAGATATGCTCCTTCGGCACGCTTGATGAATAGCGGCGTCCCACCTACCGACTTGAAGGCTCTGACGGGAGAATTTACACCACCGGGCAAGAGTGTTTTTGCTTTTTCAAAAAGTTCTTGGCTTTTCTGAAAGTTCATAGCTATTTGGTAATTATTTACGTTAAAAAGTTTAAGGGTTCAAGCGTTTGAGGTAAAAGTTTTACTTCGTCTAAACATCTAATGTTTTTAAGTCCTATTTTCTGTTTCATTACTGCAAGCTATACCTAAACAATACGCTATTTGTTTTTCACCAAACTAATTCCGAGTTCGTCTAATTGTTCTTGGAAAATTTCGGAAGGAGCATCAATCATAACATCTCTGCCCGAATTATTTTTAGGGAAAGCAATAAAATCGCGAATGCTATCAGCACCGCCGAAAATGGCACAAAGCCTATCAAAACCAAAGGCAATGCCTCCGTGAGGAGGGGCACCATAGCGAAACGCATTCATCAAAAAGCCAAATTGCTTTTCGGCTTGCTCGGCAGTAAATCCTAAAACTTCAAACATTTTTGCTTGCAAGTTTTTATCAAAAATCCGAATAGAGCCACCGCCTACTTCTGTGCCATTGATAACCATATCGTAAGCATTGGCTCTTACCTTTCCCAACTCACCGTTTTGCAGAAAAGTTATATCTTCGGGTTTGGGCGAAGTAAAGGGGTGGTGCATTGCAAACCAGCGTCCTGCCTCTTCATCATACTCAAAAGCGGGAAAATCTACTACCCAAAGGCAGGCAAATTTATTTTTATCGCGTAAGCCCAAACGAGTTCCTATTTCCAATCGTAATTCTGAAAGTTGTTTGCGGGTTTTAGTGGTTTCGCCGCTCAAAATCAGAAGCAAATCGCCTGCTTCGGCTTGCATTTCTTTTGCCCAAGTCTGCAAATCGTCTTGGGAAAAGAACTTATCAACTGAAGACTTAAACGAGCCATCGGCTTTGCATTGTACATATACCAAGCCTTTTGCTCCAATTTGTGGCTTTTTGACAAAGTCTGTAAGTTCATCAAGTTGCTTTCGGGTGTATTCGGCACAACCTTTGGCACAAATTCCTACAACAATTTCGGCGTTATCAAATACCTGAAAACCTTTCCCTTTTGCCAGATGTGTAATGTCGGTAAATTTCATTTCAAAACGCAAATCAGGCTTATCCGAGCCGTAGTAGCGAGTGGCGTCTTCGTAGCTCATTCGGGGCAGGGGAGGAATTTCAATACCTTTTACAGCACGGAAAAGATGTTTGATAAGTCCTTCAAAAGTTTGTAAAATATCTTCTTGTTCTACAAAAGACATTTCACAATCTATTTGTGTAAATTCGGGCTGGCGGTCGGCACGTAGGTCTTCGTCGCGAAAGCATTTTACAATCTGATAGTATCTATCAAAACCTGCTACCATTAGCAACTGCTTGAAAGTTTGCGGCGATTGAGGCAAAGCATAAAACTGCCCCAAATTCATTCGGCTGGGAACTACAAAATCTCTTGCACCTTCGGGGGTAGATTTGATAAGTACGGGGGTTTCTACTTCTATAAATTTTTGACTATCTAAGTATTTGCGTGTTTCTTGTGCCATTTGGTGGCGGAGTTCCAAGTTTTTGCGAACTACATTTCTACGCAAATCCAAGTAGCGAAATTTCATTCGCAAGTCGTCGCCGCCATCGGTTTCGTCTTCAATTTTGAAAGGAGGGATTTCGGCGGGGTTTAGCACTACAATTTTTTCAGCCCATACCTCTATTTCACCCGTAGGAATTTTAGGATTTTTGGATTCTCTTTCGGCTACTTTTCCTGAAACCTGAATAACAAATTCTCTGCCCAAACTGCGAGCAATTTCAAAGAGTTCGGCAGGGGTTTTGTTTTCTACAAGGGTAATTTGTGTAATACCATAGCGGTCGCGTAAATCTATCCATAAAATAGAGCCTTTGTCGCGAATGGTTTGTACCCAACCTGCCAATGTTACGGTTTCGTTTTGGTTGGAAAGTCTTAATTCGCCGCAAGTATGTGTTCGGAACATAACTGATTGATTTTTCAAATGGTGTGCAATTTAGGTAAATTTGCGGGTTGTACAAAAAACTTACAATTCCATTTTTAAGAACTTACCCGTATAGCTTTGGGGGTGTGTAGCGAGTGCTTCGGGAGTGCCTTCGGCAATGATGTAGCCTCCTGCTTCACCTCCTTCCAATCCTAAATCTATGATATGGTCGCAAACTTTGATAACATCAAGGTTATGTTCTATGATAAGCACGGTATTGCCTTTTTCTACCAATTTGTTGAGGAAAAAAAGCAGTTTTTCAATGTCCTGAAAATGCAAACCTGTGGTAGGTTCGTCGAGAATGTAAAGGGTTTTGCCTGTATCTTTGCGGGAAAGCTCAGTGGCAAGTTTTACTCTTTGAGCCTCACCCCCCGAAAGCGTAGTGGCGGGTTGCCCCAAAGTAATATAGCCCAAGCCTACTTCGTGAATGGTTTTTATTTTAGAAAGAATACGGGGCTGATTTTCAAAAAAATCCAATGCTTGCTCTACGGTCATATCCAGCACATCTGCAATAGATTTTCCCTTGAAACGAACTTCCAAAGTTTCCCTGTTGTAGCGTTTGCCCTTACAATCGCGGCAAGGGATATGCACATCGGGTAAAAATTCCATTTCAATTGTAACCACACCTGCTCCTTCGCAAGTTTCGCATCTTCCACCTTTTACGTTAAAAGAAAAACGCCCAGGTTTATAGCCTCTGATTTTGGCTTCGGGGAGCTGTGCAAATAAATCCCGAATATCTGTAAAAACTCCTGTATAAGTGGCGGTATTGCTTCGGGGGGTTCTGCCAATAGGCGATTGGTCAATTTCAATTACTTTATCCAAATGCTCTAAGCCTTCAATGCTCTCGTAAGGCAAGGGTTCTTTTTTGGCGTTGTAAAAATGCTTGTTGAGAATAGGAAAGAGCGTATGATGAATAAGGGAGGATTTGCCTGAACCTGAAACACCTGTAACAGCAATCATTTTGCCCAAAGGTAAAGAAAGCGTAATATTTTTGAGATTATGCCCTTTGCAACCTTTCAGTACCAGAAATTTGCCATTACCTGCTCTTCTTGCTTGGGGAACTTCAATTTTGGCAATGCCTTTCAGATATTGAGCCGTTAGCGAGTTGGGGTTTTGCAAAAAGGTCTGGGGCGAGCCTTTGCCAACAATTGCTCCGCCGTGCCTTCCTGCTTCGGGACCAATATCTATGATGTAATCCGCTTGCAACATCATATCTTTGTCGTGTTCTACCACAATCACCGAATTGCCAATATCTCGTAAGTTTTGCAGAGATTGAATGAGCTTTTGGTTATCTCTTTGGTGTAAGCCGATACTGGGTTCATCAAGCACATACAAAACGCCTGTGAGTTGTGTGCCTATTTGCGTAGCCAAGCGTATGCGTTGCGATTCGCCGCCTGATAGGGTTTTTACGGCTCGGTTGAGCGTCAGATAGTCCAGACCTACATCAATCAGAAATTGCAATCTTTTGCGAATTTCTTTCAAAACCTCTTCGGCAATGCGTTTTTTTATGCCTTGCATACGATTTTCCAAGCCTTGTAGCCATTGAGCCAGTTCTGTAATGCTCATAGCGGAAAGCTCGGCAATATTTTTATTATCAACTTTGAAGTACAAAGCCTCTTTTTTCAATCTTGTGCCATTACATTCGGGACAGAGTTGGCTACTCAGATACTCGGCATAATGCTCTTGGACACTGCTTGAACTTTCGTTCATCATTTTTTGCATAAAAGGAATGATACCCTCAAAAGTAGTGTGCCAATCGGTACCAGGGTATTTGGTAGAGGCTACTTGAATGGTCTCTTTGCTTCCGTAAAGAATAATATCCAAGACTTCGCGAGGAATTTCGGCAACAGGTTTTTTAATAGAAATTTTGTATTTTTTGAGTATGCTTTCAATTTTCTTAAAAATCCAAATGTCCCGAAATTCGCCCAGAGGGGCAATAGCCCCTTTTTCAATGCTGATATTTCTGTTGGGAATAATGCTATCTTCGGTAAAATTTTCAATAATGCCTAAACCTTCGCATTTGGGGCACCAGCCATAAGGCGAATTGAAGGAAAAGCTATTAGGGGCGGGTTCATCATAGCTGATACCCGAAGTAGGGCAAGTATAAAATTGGGAATAAAAACGCAGTTGCTCTTGCTCATCAATCACCAGAAGTGTGCCTTTACCTTCTTTGAGAGCTTTTTGAATAGAATCGTTTAGACGAAAATCATCTTTTACTTGCAGGCGGTCAATAAGAACCTCAATATCGTGGATTTTGTAGCGGTCAAGTTCTAATTTGGGAGAAATTTCTTGAATTTTTCCATCAATACGGGCTTTCAGATAGCCTTTTTTGGCAATTTCGGAAAATAGCTCTTTGTAGTGCCCTTTTCTACCTTTTACCAAAGGAGCAAGAATAGAAATCTTTTGATTGGCATAGGTTTGCAAGATGCTTTCTCGGATTTGGTCGGGCGATTGTTGAATCATTTTTTCGCCTGTAACGTATGAGTATGCCTCACCTGCACGTGCAAAAAGCAATCGTAAGAAATCATAAATTTCGGTAAGCGTTCCTACCGTAGAGCGAGGGTTTTTGGAGGTCGTTTTTTGTTCAATGGCAATAACAGGGCTTAAACCTTCAATTTTATCAACATCAGGGCGTTGCATCTCGCCAATGAACCCCCTTGCATACGCTGAAAAGCTTTCCATATAACGCCTTTGGGCTTCGGCAAAAATCGTATCAAAAACAAGCGAAGATTTTCCACTACCACTCACACCTGTTACTACTACTAACTTCTGACGAGGTATTGTAAGGTCTAAATTTTTCAAATTATGCTCACGAGCACCATAAATTTCTATTAGCTCTTCCATAGCCGATTTTTTTCCAAAACGCTAAATTAGGAAAAAAGTTTGAAGCGACAAGCTACTCTCTGGCATAGAAACGCAAAAACCAAATGTCTTTGTAAGGTTTCTGGCAAGCAGGAGGGGTTTCGGGAATTTCTTGTACTGCCACATCTGCTCTACAAGGGTTTGAGCGTAGCAATTCTTTTTTGCCATAATATTCCACCCAAAAGCGTACATAAAAAGCCTCTTCTGAAAGGTAAATATTCTGATTTTTATTCAGCATTGCTTTTACCTCATCAACTATCTTTTGATGATGCTGGTATGATTTGGGGTCGTAGAAATCTTGTATTTCTCGCCAAAACTGAAAAAATGAACCCGCAAAAATAAGCACTGCCACCAAATAAAGTCCTGCTATTTTTATTTGGGGCAAAAAATGGCTCAATACCATTGCTACTGCCCAGGCAAAGAAAATGGCATAGTATGTCCAGACACGATAAAACGGGAAAGCCTGCATCAGGCAAATAACCCCCAGCGTTACTGCCGTAGAAATTACCAAAAATTGCCAAATCTGCTGATGTGTGCGATTGAGCGTTTTTTTCCAAACAATCCAACTACCAAGCATACTTACTACTGCAAAAACTATGAAAGAAACGTATTTCGGTAAGCTCACAACATACCAAACAGATTCTCGCAAAGAAATGGGCAAAATGTAGCTAAAAAACCATTTGCTATCGTAATCTTTGGGTGCAACGTTTTCATTGCCTAAAAGGGCATTTTTGCCGCTATACGCTAGCACGCCTACATACGCTACATATACGCAAGCCGAAATCAGCAAACCTACCCAAGCAAAGCGATAAAGCAAACTGAAAGGTATCTTTTTTCGTAAAATTTGCCAAAGCAAAAAAGCATAAAACGAAAGCATTGCATACAAAAATACAGGCACAGCCCAAAATCCAAGCACACAAGCTAAGCCAAAAAGCCACAAATACAAAGAATGATAGTTTTGTAGATACATTAGCAAAGCAAAAAAGGCAATAAATATGCACAAAGCCTCAAACATATACGCCCTGCCTTGTACAGAAAAAACAGATTGGCTAAATCCCAAACCTGTGAGCAGAAGGGTTAGATAGGCTATCTGAAAGCCACTTTTACGCAAAAAAAATACAAAAACTACTGCAAGTAGTCCCCAAAAAGATAGGATAGAAGTTAAGCGTAAGGCAAGCATATTATCGGAGACGAAAAAGTGCCAAAAATAGGTTGTCAGGTTGTAGAAAAGGTGATTGTTTGGCACAGGATAATGCGTAAGCGTAACCGAAGCCCCTTGCGAAGCGAAAAATAACCAAGAAAAAGCCTCGTCCATAGCCAAAAATATGTTTTGGTACATAAAAACTTGGTGAACTGCAATGGCAAGCAAGGTAAAGACCAGCAACCATTTCTGATTTTTTGAAAGAGTGCTAAAATCTTGCTTAAAAAGCGTATAAATGCGGTTTAATTCTTTGATACCTTCCTGGAAATGTTTTTGTATAGTTTTTAGCAAAGCCCAAAAGATGATTTGGAGTGCCAAAACTAAACAAAGGGCGATAGATAACCATATTTTAGCCTGCTCGTAGGTTTGAGGGCTGAAATGCTGTTTGGCAAAGAGATGATGTCTGAAAATTCCTTGATGTTTCTGTAAATAAGTATTTAAAATTTCAGTGTAGCTGGTTTGCCAAAACCAAAGCCACTCTCTAAACAAATATACACTGATAAAAATAGAAAAAAGGGCAAAAGCGACAATTTTTATGTTAAATAGTTGTTTCATTGGTTTTTTGCTACAATGATACAAAAAAATTAAAAACGAACCTGTCTAATTTATGAAGGCGGGTTTGAAAAGTTTGGGCTTTGAAAGTTTTGATTTGAGCTATACTTCTGAACCTTTGAGTTTCTTATGCTTACAATAGTATTTTATGTAACTGATTAGCAAATTTTTACAAAATTTTATACAAATTTTTTTGAAAAAAATTTGGCTAATACTTGAAAAGTGCGTAATATTGCAGTCCAAAAACACTCCCGAATAGCTCAGTCGGTTAGAGCATCTGACTGTTAATCAGAGGGTCGCTGGTTCGAGCCCAGCTTCGGGAGCTTCAGAATCAAAAAATAAAAGCCCTTTCAAAAGGGCTTTTTTATTTGCATAACATTCTGAATAAGGGTTTTTGGGGAATACGAAAATCACCCAATTTTTTTCTTTACAACAATATAGCCTGGGTACTTGATATAGCCTTTACCTACGGAAATGGAGGGCTTTACTCGTAAAGTTAGATTTTTAGGTTGATTATTTTCATCTTTAATGCCAATCGCTTTACCAATTAGCTCCCTACCTTCTTTTTGTGAAAAAATTTTATAGAGGTCTGAGCTGATTTGCAAAGGCATCACGATATTTTCGCCTGCGGGTATTTCGTACCGCTGATTGACAACCCCTTTGGCTATTTCCACTTTATCAATTTCGGCAATCCATTCTAAATAATTGAGTGCGGCGAGTTTATCGTTGGGGTTATTGATGTTGATATTGAACGTAAAATTGAGCGGTAGAGTTTTTTGTGAAAAAGATTTCAGAAGTGATGCTACATCTAAAACACTCACTTCGCTAATATCTGTTTTTTCTTGCAAATTGATTCCTGCCAAACGCAAGTTATCAATGCCTGCACTTGTGAAATCGCATTGGGCAAGGTTTTTTAGCTCTCTGAAAGTACGGCAAGAAAAAGTAAGTAAAAGTAAAAACGCTAATAGACTAATTTTTTTCGTAGTGTGTAGTAAATTCATAAGGATACGAGGTAATAGTTTGTGAAGGAGTATTAAGTGATTTTTGAGTTTTTCTTCTTTTACGCAAAACCAGCAAAATTTGTGTGAAAGAAAGCATTATTGTAAATAAAATAGCAAAATACACATACACATTGAGTAAGTTGGCAAAATAGGCGGCAACGATTACGAATATATTGAGAGCATATAAGATAAAACTGGCTTGTAAATGCGAACAGCCTACATCAAGCAATAGATGATGCAAATGGTTTCTATCACCCGAAAAAGGGGATTTGCCTTGTGCCGCTCTTACAATGAATACTCGCAAGGTATCAAAGAGAGGTATTACCAAAACCGCGATGGCAAATAAAGGAGCTTTCCCCCCTACGAAGGAAACTTCGGTTTTGTTCATTTCTATAAATTTGATAGCAAAAACCGCAGAAATAAAGCCTAAAATCAAGGAGCCTGTATCTCCCATAAAAATTTTCCCTGTAAAATTGTAACGGAGAAACCCTAAGGTTGCTCCACAAGTAGCCATAGCCCAAATGGCAAGGCTTTCTTCGCTATGTCTGAAAAACCATATTCCAAAAGTAGAAATCACAATACAAGCTACGCCACCTGCCAACCCATTGATGCCATCAATGAGATTGAAAGCATTGATTATCACTATCATTGTGAAAATAGTTGCGGCATAAAGTACCCAAGTAGGGGCATCGTAGGTAAAAAAGAAACCATACAAACTACTCAATTGAACATCTCCCCAAAATACCACAATGCCTACTGCTAGCAGTTGAGCCAAGAACTTTTTGTAGGGCGTTAGGGGAATAATATCGTCTTTGATGCCCGTGAAAAACAAAATAGTAATGGCTGAAAGGAATGTTCCTAAATCTAAATTTTTGCTGTGATGGGCAAAAAAGGTAGCGGAAATCACGGTGCCAGCAAATATGGCAATACCGCCCAGTGTTGGTACTTTTCGGATATGGATTTTCCGAAGCTCATTGGGTTCATCGTATAAATGCTTCTGCTCGGCAACCTTAATGATAGCAGGAATACTTACCCACGCAATAACCAGCGAGGCAAGGAAAGTAACAATAAAGATAAAAATCATCATAAACACCTGTTTTCACGTTCGCCTCAAACCTTACAACATAATTTTGGTTCAGGAAAAACACTTTTTCAAAAAATATCAGAAGGCGTTTTTATCGCCTTTGAAAATCGCCTTGATTGTCCAGAAAATAATGAGAATATCCAACCAAAACGACCAATTTTCTATGTAAAATACGTCCATTTTCACCCGATTTATCATAGAGCGAACATCACGGGTTTCGCCTCGGTAGCCTTTTACTTGGGCAAGCCCTGTAACTCCCGGTTTTACCAAATGCCTCACCATATATTTTTCTACAATGTGCTGAAATGTATTATTCAGTTCCAAAGGGTGAGGACGGGGACCCACCACGGTCATATCTCCTAAAAGTACATTAAAGAACTGCGGTAATTCGTCTAAACTTGTTTTTCGTAAAAATTTACCAATTTTAGTTACTCGGCTATCGTTGCGTGTAGCTTGCACAAATTCTGCATCTTTTTGGTAGGTCATTGTGCGAAATTTGTACACCCAAAATATTTTCCCATCTTTACCTGCTCGCTTTTGCTTGAAAAAAACTGGACCTTTGGAAGTTAGTTTGATAAGCAAAGCGATAATAGGAAACAGCCAAGTAAAGATAAATAAAATTACTGAAAGCGAAAAGAAAATATCAAAACTTCTTTTCAGAAACTGGTTGAAAGCGTCATTGAGCGGCTCTCGGCGAGAAAGCACCACAGGTACATTCCCAAACTGCTCTACGGCTACTTCGGCGGCAGTAAAATCTTTTAAGTTGGGAAGCAGGCGTATGCGTTTGAGGTGGTTATCGGCAAATTGGGTAATTTTTTTGAGTTGCTCGCGACTGATGCTATCTAGCGAGCAATAGATTTCGTCAATATTGTTTTCTAAAACAAATTTTTCCAAGTCTTTGAGTTTGCCTTTTATGAGCGAATTGTTTTCTTCTTTTTCGTCGAAAAAGCCAAAAAACTGATAGCCTCTATCTTTATTTTTGGTAACAAAATTGTATAAATCCAAACCTGCTTTTCCATAACCTACAATCACAATGCGGACTTGGTTGTAGCCCATTTTTCGGTAAATTCGCAAGAGCCACAAAATTAACATTCGCCAAATAGCAATAAGTATGGCAAAAGTGGAATACGAAACAATCAGGTGAAAGCGTGAATAGGCTTTTTCTTGAATAAGTACCAAAAAAATAGCCATAAGTGCAAAATGCCAAGCAATGGCTTTGAGCATTTTACGAACAATTGTCCAGTATTCTTCTAAACGTGAAATTTGATAAGTTTTGGCAAAAATGGCAATCCCAATCCAAACTATATTGGCGTAAATGCCTATATACCAATAAGGCTCTTCAAAAACCCCTTCAAAACTTTTGAAGCGAATGAGATAAGCTATCAGAAAGGCTAAATTCAGAGCAAATATATCTCCTAAGGAATAGAAAAAACGCACAAGCCTTCTGTATGAAGATTGCTCCATAAATACTACTAAATTTTAGCCCAAAAATACAGAAAATTCTGTTTTTATTCCAAGATTAAAGTGATTTTCAAGATTTTTAGAATTTTATATTTGATGATTTTCAAAGATTTATCCCAAAGGTCTTGGGAAACTGACTTTTATTGAATGTACTAAAAACTAAAACTCTACGGCAGGTAGAGTTTTAGGTAATGTATTCAGGTTGAAAAATTTGGATTAGCGTCCTTGGCTTAATTTTTCCATTTCAGCCTCAAAAGTTTTTTTGAATTTTTCGTAGTCGTAGTCAATTTTGAGGCGTTCTTCTTGGGAAAGTTTTTGCATACGTTTGTTGTAAGATTCAAGCAAATCGTCTGTGGTGAGTTCTATGGCAATATAGTATTTGTACGTACCTTGTTGAGTTTTTACGAGTTTTTCGCAGATAGTTTTTGTTCCAGCAATTTCTTGGTCAATCACTTCGCGGGTTAGGTTCTCGTAGCGTTCTTCTACTTCTTCTTTGTTGTTGAACTCACGTGAATTTACGTAATTATCCGTAACTGCCTTGATACGGGTATTGATGCTACGAGCCAGTTCATCGCGACAGTTGCTCAATGCTTTACGTTTGGCAACCATTTGGTCTTGGCTTTCACCCATTGCATTGGCTCGGAAAGTTTTTTTATCCGTAAAGTACTGCGGACCAGAGCAGGGTACTACCACTTCCTCCTCACCTTTGGGAAGTTTGACTTTTTCTTTCTTTCTACAAGAAAACGAAACTACGGCTACCAGAGCTATAAACGTGAAATAGATAAATGACTTTTTCATAAAAACAGTTTTTTTGGTTATACATTACTCGTAAAGCACGAATAATGCCAAAGTTAGAAAAACTTTCTAAAAAAAGCAAAATTATTTTGTAAAATTTTGAAAATCAGCGATTATTTGCATTTTCCGTCAGAAAAAATAAAAAGCAATATCATTGATGATGTTACTGCTCACAACTTATTTTTTATTTTTCAACTTTTCAATGGTTTCTTTTACGGCGGTTCTGTTATCAGTAGGCTGGTACTTGAATATTTTATTAAATTTGGAGCTATCAAAGTAATAATCTCTATCGTATTGATAACGCATTTCGTACATTTCTTTCAGAATAGGTACAAAAAGTCCAAGAACCCTCATACCCCAACCAGGTAGAACTTGGTATTGATTGCTTGTGTTCATTTCTTGGGCAAAAAGGTCTATCCATTGCTCACCAGTGATTTTTTGAGGGTCTGTTGGTAAGTTCCAAATTTGATTATAGGCTTCGGGGGTATTGCCCAGCATTGCTGTACCTTTTGCCAAATCGGGGGCATAGCCTGTTGTATGAATAACCTTGGCATTACAAAACCATTGAGCTTTTTTGCCTTTGGCTAAATTATCATATACCAAGTTCATCAAAAGACTTCTTTCCTTAAACTCACTGAAAAAGTCGGGGGCACGAGCTATAATCGCGTTTAATTGATTGCTTTCAATAGCATTAAGAATAAGTTTATCCACTTGGGCTCTAACTTCTCCTTTTTTACTAGTAGGGCTGATAGGAGAGGTTTCTGTAATATGTTTTACATTATCGCCACCAATGGCATAGACATTATCAAAGAAAACAAGTTTGCATTTGAATTTTTCACAAGCGTCTATTACGTTCCGTACCAGAGGCACCCACATTTTTTGCCAGAGCTTGGTGTTGTAATCTATGCCTACCGTGAGATAGACTATTTCGCTACCTTCTACTGCCTTTTCAACTTGTTCTTTGACAGATAGGTCAGCACTCAGCAGTTCATCGTTAGGATTTACTTTTTTGGGATTTCTACTGACAAGCCTGATGCTATGAGTATAACTGGATAATGCTTTTGCCAATTCTGTTCCAATGGCTCCACCTGCACCTAAAATGGTTTGTTTCATATCTGATATGTTTGAGATTGCTCTTGATGCTAATTGGCAATTTTACTGCTCAATGTATAATGAAATATAACTCACAATGTTATCGCAGAATCAAAAAATGCTTTTCAAGCCAAACAAGCTACGCTTTTTTCTAATACACCCTAATTTTTTGCCCTACGGCAAGGTTTTCGCCTTTAAGATTGGGGTTTAACTTTCGGATTTGCTCAACAGAGCCGTTGTAGCGTTTGCTGATACTCCAAAGCGTATCGCCTTGTCTGACAACGTGATACACTGCTTTGCTTGCAGAAAGCGTATTTTTGTTAGTTGCTCCTGCTACTGCTCCTACGGGTGGGGTTTTAAGGGCTACTTTATGAACTGGAACTTTTGTTTCTGGGCTATTTTGAGCCTCTTTTTCACCACTTTCTGTTTTGTTATTGTTTTGAGCTAAATTTTCTTCGCTATTTTCAGGAGTTTCCTTTTCTTTCTCCTCTTTTTCTTTGTTTTTTTCTTCTACCCACAACACAAGGCGTTGCGAAGCCATTAGGTTTTGAGAGCGAAGTTTGTTCCAAAGCATTACATCGCGGGTATGTACTTGATACACTTGGGCAATTTGAGCAAGTGTTTCGCCTTTGCGTACCGTATGCGTAACTTTCTTTTTACCTTTGGTACTGGCAAGAGCTTCGTTGTAAGTAGTAGGATAGGGAATATACTGATAGCTTCCTTTGCTGGCGGCTTTGAGAATATCTTCGCGGTGTTCGTTGAAATATTCTACTTTGTCTTTGGGAATACGCAAGGCGTAATCTTTGTAATGGCGAGGTACTACATTTTTTTTCAACTGAGGATTTAGCACTTGCAAAACTTCAAAATCAATATCTAATTGTTTGGCAAGTTCTTTTACATTTACAAATTGGCTTACTACAATCGTATCGGCAGGAATGTAAGTATGTACTTCTTCGGGAAGTTCGGCAAAATGCTCGTGATGATAGTTGAAAACGTAAGTTACAGCAATGAAAATAGGCACATAGGCACGTGTTTCGGCAGGAATGTAAGGATAGATGTCCCAAAAATTTCTTTTTCCTCCCGCTCTTTTGATGGCTTGGTCAATTCTGCCTGGACCCGCATTATAGGCGGCAAGAGCCAAATGCCAATCGCCAAATCTTTCATATAAGTATTTGAGAAAGCGAGCCGCCGCTTCGGTAGATTTGTAAGGGTCTATGCGTTCATCAATATAAAAATCTTGTTTTAAGCCATACATTTTACCTGTGAAAGGCATAAATTGCCACAAGCCCACTGCCGAAGCCCAAGAAGTTGCTTTGGGAATAAGAGCCGATTCTACTACCGAAAGGTATTTGAGTTCATCAGGCATATTGTATTTAGCCAAAATTTCCTCAAAAATAGGGAAATAGCGGTCTTTCCTCATCAAATAATACTTGATTTGCTTGCGTTGTTTTACGCAAAACCGCTCAATCTGCTTTTTTACAACATTGTTGTAAGTAAGCGGAATTTCATTTTCTATGCACTTCAAACGCTCTGCAACGAGGTCGTCGTGAATTGCGGGGATATAACCTTTAAGTTCAGCATCAATTTCTGAATTTTTAGCGGTTTCCGGCTGCCCATATAATTTGGGGCTTACACAGGCAAATGCTAAAAAGCCAAACAACAGAACCTTCACTACTTTTTTCATCGGTAGAGTATTTGGTTTTTTACAAAACATTTGTCGTGCCAAAGCAAGTCGGCAGTGTAAAGGTATAGAAAGTTTTTTACACTGCCAAAATTTAAGTCAAGATTGAGCTGATTTTCAAGATTTTCAGATTTTTATATCTTGATTTTCAGGTTTTTAGAAATATAAAAACAAAAGTTTTCATACTTTGATGCCCATTAGCAAAATATCATCTCTTTGCATCGTACCACGTTGGTAGGTGTCCAGAAATCCTTCTAAATGTTTTTTCTGTTCGCTCATAGGGAATTTGCAATTTTGGGAAAGCAAATACTTAAATTTAGCTTCTCCAAGTTTGATACGCTCCACGTTGTTTTGGTCTGTGAAACCATCGCTACCCAAATAAAGCAAACTACCTGATTTGAGCCGAAGCTCTTGATTGGTGAAAGGAACAGTTTCATTTTGGAAACCGCCAATAGAACGTCTATCACCTTTGAGCATAAAAACTTGGTCGTGGCCGGCTTCTATGTAGTAAAGCGGTCTTTTAGCCCCTGCATAAGTGAGTTTAGTGAATCCATCAGGTTGTTTTTCCAACACACACACCGATAAATCCATTCCATACTGATTGTCGGTTTTGTCTTGTTGTAGGGTAGAGCGAATTTCCTCGTCCAATTTTTTTAGAATTTCAGCGGGTTCGGTTATCTGGTATTGCTTCACTACTTTGGAAAGCATTGTGCTACCAATAATACTCATCAAGGCACCGGGTACGCCGTGTCCTGTACAATCTACGGTAGCTACAATTACTTTATTTTCAACTTGTTCTACCCAGTAGAAATCACCCGAAACTACATCGCGGGGGCGGAAAATGAGGAAATATTCGCCGAGTAGGTCTTTCATTTTATCTTCGTGAGGCAAAACAGCTTGCTGGATAGTCATTGCGGCATTGATACTTTTTTCAATTTTTTCGTTTTGCTCGGCAAGAATAGCGTTCTTTTCGGCAATGGCATCTCTTTGAGCCATAATTTCCTCTTGGTTCTGACGAAGTTCCTCGTTTTGGGCGGCGATTTGGTTAGATTGCTCCTGAATAGCAATAGATTGCTCCTGAATTTCTTTGGATTGCTTTTCAATTTCTTTGGCTTGGCGTTCAATAGCATTTTTTTGCTTGCGTATGCGTATGTAAGTGTAAATGCTGTAAGCAAGCCCAATAACAGCCAAAGCAATGATAATCATTAAGAGTTGGTTGATAAGTTCATTGGCACGGGCTTCTTTTTCGGCGGCTTCTTTTTGTTGTTTGGCGATTTTTTCTTTTTCTTTTACTTCAGCAAGCTCTTTTTCTTTAAGCACTTTTTCTTTCTCTTGGGCTTCAATTTTAATGGCTTGTAATTCTTTTTCACGTTGCAAAAGTTCGTTTTCTTGCTTTTGTTTTTCGGCTTCTGCTTGTTGTTTGGTGATTAAGAGAGCTTGCTCAATTCTTTTGCGTTCCAGCTCTTGGTTCAAGGCACGCGTACGGCTGATTTCACTTTCTTTACGAGCCAAATCGGCTTCTTGCTTGGCTTTTTCTCTTTCCAAAGCCAGCTGTTTTACGGTCATTTCTTGCTTTTCTTTTTCAGCAATATCTTGCTTGAGTTCGTTTTCTTTCTTTTCTACATTGATTTGCTCTTCAAGCAGTTTTTGCTGATTGGCGGCTTCTCGCTGTCTGACTTTCTCGCGAGTATCCTGATAGAGTTTGTTGTATTTTTGGTATTGAGTAAAATCTTTTTCTTTTTGGTAGATTTGAGCTAAAATATTGTAGCTAACTTCCAAAATGTTATCGCCATTGGGCAGGTTCTGAGCGATAGAAATTGCTTTTTCGGCTTGGGCAATGGCGGTTTTGCTTTTACCCGAAACGTAATTGTTAGCGGCTAAGTAATTGGAAAGGTTTGCAATTTCGTACTGATTTTTTTGCGATTCAGCAATTTTATAGGCTTTTTGGAAGTAATCGCCTGCATCATCAAATTTCCCAATGTAGCTATACGTTACACCCAAATTGGTGTACATTGTGAGTTGCTGTTGGGGACGCAGACGGCTTAATTTGCCGTAAATAGCGAGAGCCTCCATAAAGTGATCCATAGATTTTTGTGTGTTGCCGAGCTGTCGGTACAAAAATCCTAAATTGTTGTGGGTATCGGCGACTGCCATCTCGTCGCCCAGTTCTTTGTTGAGTTGCAGGCACTCCAAAGTATAGTTCAAGGCATCTTGATTTTTATCGGCGGCTTCGCAAATTTCAGCCAATTTGTGTAGGGTATTTACTTCGTCTTTTTTGCGATTTTCCTTTTTTTGCAAACGCAAAATTTTATCGTAGGTCTTTTGAGCATTGTTGTAGTCTTTGAGGGCAATTTGTGAGTTACCAATTGCACTTAAGATAGCGATTTTAGCAGGATTGTTTTCATTGTTTTGCTCTTGCAACTGATAAACTTGCTCAAAGTATTCAATGGCTTTTTTGTGAGCATTTTGCTTTTGGTAAGTAAGTCCCAAACGTTCTAAAATATTGATACGTTCAGGAATATCTTTGGCTTTGTTGAGTTCGGCAAGTAGCGTATTGATACTATTTTGAGCCAGCAACTCTAAGCAAAAACAAGTAAAAACGAACAACAGGCAATACTTAACAGGTTTCATAAACGTAAAGTTTTTAGTGAATTACATAATTAAAGCTAAACATAAACCTTCTACCGAAATCAGGTAGCTGATTGGGTTTATAGAATATGGCACTATTCCAGCCTTGTGCATCAGAATTTAGTACATTCCAAACGGGCGAATTTAGCAAATTATTTACTTTTAATTCCATAAATAAGCCTTTTATGTTGAGCAATCTGTCAAAATTTTGCCGGATATAGAAGTTAAAGTAAATACTTGCAGGTACATTGTGTTTGGTGAAATTATTAGGATTAACGTTGGGATTTTCAATTACTTGGTTGCCTTGTACAATAATGGCTTCGGGGCGGGCTTCTCCTACGTTGTTGTTGGCGGGGGCAAGCATTAAAATTCTACCATTAAAGTATCCTTCTAAACCTAAAACGGTTCCTTTTTTGAAAGAATGACTTGCTCCACCTTTTATCATTAGGTCGGGTGAATCCAAAGGCAGAAGCATATTGGGTAGTGGGTCATAAATTGGTGCTACGCCCCCTGAACCTATTGTACCTAATACGCCAGTACCTTCACGAGGGTTTTTGTAGTCCCTCATAAAAGCAAAGGCATCGGAAGGGCGGCGGAGAATATAATAAGTAGCCGAAGCCCAAAAGTCGGCATTTTCTAACTTGTGAAATGCTGAAAGTGTAAATCCGATATTACTCCAAGCACTACCCGCATTAAAGGCTTGCAATGCAGGATTGAACTGATACAAGCGGTTGTTTTGCAAATAGAAACTATTGAAAGTAACATTGCTACGCTTTTTATTGAAGCTATGACTTACTATCAGTTCGTAGTTATCGGTAATTTCAGACCTTGCTTCAATATCCAAAGGAAGACGGATAATTTCTTGTGGCGGCACAGCTCGGAAAGCACGTGCAAAAATTGCTCTTACATTGGTATTTTCTGTAAAGCGATAATTTACTACGGCTCTTGGGGTAATGTTTTGGTCTATTTTGTTCCTAGCCTGAATAGGAGTGTACTCGCTTGTATTGCTATTAAAGGTATAAACCAGTTGGTTACCAAAGTTACGATAAGCATCTTTGATAAATTGATAGTCGTAACGAACCCCTGCTGTGATGGTAAGTTTGGGAATAGGGGTGTAAATAGCTTGTAGCCACAAACCGTAGTACCAACCATTATCAGAAATACCTCCTGAAGGGCGATAAAATAGAAATTTATTGTTTCGTGCAGAAATCCATTGGATATTTTTGTAGTCAGCGATTTCTAAATTTCCCCCTAAACTGATATTGATTTTTTCAGTTTTATAAGGTATCATTTGCATTTCTGCTCCCCAAGATTTGGTAATCCCTGCGTAATTGATACGTAGCCCACCGCCATTGTAAGCAAGGGTACTATCATTGAGCAAAGAGGCATCTATAAGCGTATTATACCTTACAAAATTGCCATCTATAAGCAAAAATCTATTCGCATTTCCACCACTGAAAGGATTTAGCAAAGTATTAAGTGCTGTAGAAGCCAACGTTTGCCCATTAACGGGGTTTCTATCAGTAAGGCTGAAATCTTGAATTTCGCGATTGGTACTCAAATTGTAACTGATACGAGCCGTAATACCCCATTTGGTAATAGGTTTAAGCTCTATGTAGGCGGCACCGTGGCTCCATTGGCGGTCGTTATCGGGATGGTTGAAAGTTACATTATCTTTGGGTTGTACCCAAGAAACGGCTCGGCTGTGCATAAATGCTCCTACGGAAAAATATTCACTATTGAAGCGAACATCAAAATTTGGAAAGTCGTAGCCTCCATTAAAACTTCCGTCATTGGGAACGTCCCAATATACTTGATTGCGGTAAATAATATCGGCAAGTCCTGCTCCTTTTTTGGTAAAACTACTTTGCCAAGGGCGGCTTGTGTTTCCTGTTTTAGTATCGTATTCCAATCCTCCCGAAAATCGGTATAAGGTTAATGAAAGATTAGATTTTTCAGAAATACCAAAAGTTAAACCTGTGGAATAACGTTGTACGATAGAATTTCTGCCAAGTTCTTCAAAAATGGCAGAAGTATAAAGTTTTATACGATTTTCACGGTTCAAAAATATGGGGTCGGCATTGCGAGTAATAATATTGACTACCCCTTGTACTGCAACACTTCCGTACAAAGCTCCTCCAGGTCCTCTCAAAATTTCCACTCTTTCCACATTATTCAAATCGCCTATTACATCTGCATAAAAATCTCCAAAATGGAAACGCTCATTGATACGATGTCCATTGATAAGGAAAAGCACATTACGGCGAGTGTTGTTGGTAAAAAATCCTCGGAAATCCGTATCAAAATTATTCCCTGTGTAATGTGTATAAACTTCGGGCACCCGTGCCAGCAGTTCTGCCAAGTTCCGATAGCCATAGCGTTCTATATCCTCGCGTGTGATTACGGTAATACTTGCAGGGGCATCACTCAAATTCTCCTTGATACGCGAAGCCGTAACTACTTGCACCTCAGTTTCTTCCTCTTTTTTGAGTTTTAGGATTTCTTCCACAGAGGAAGAAAACAACTTAATTTGCGAGCTATCTGTTTGAGCTTTGAGAGTGCCTACACTCATTATCCCAATGAGCATAAGCCATAAAAATGAGGGTTTCATAACTTTACCATTTTAGGCGAAGTGTTGTCCAGAAAGTTGTATTTTCCCATCCGGGTGTGCCAGGAGAAACATCGGGTCCTCCTGCGTTGCTATTCATTGGATACAAATTGGTATTGTTGGTTAGGTTTTTTGCCTGTAAGTCTAAAGAGATTTTTTCATTGAAATTGTAACCTACTCCTGCATTCAGTACAAAACCGCCTTGTGCCACTGTACCAGCGGGTGAGTACCAACGTGAATAGTAAATCATATGTACACCCGTGTAAAAATTCTGAAAAGGTAAAGCTACTACACTAAAACGCGTAATATTTTCAGGAAATGCCTTGTAGCGTAACCGTTCTTTTTCGTCTGCGGCAAGATACATACTATTGGCATTGATAGCTAAATCTTTCTGTTCGGTAGTGGCTTCCATTACTTTTACCAATGCATTGCTTAAAGTAATATTTACTTTTTCGTGATTAAAATTGAGTACTGTTTCATTGCCAATTTGAGAAAAAGTACCTGGTGTATTTTTGAAAAACCAATAGCCGTTCCAGTCGCCGGGTATATCGGAGCCAATATTAACCATTGCAAAATCATCAGGGTCTTGGTAGAATACGCCTACATCAATTACATTTTGCACGATATTATAGAAAGTTACGGTATTGAGAGATAGTTTGGGCAAAATATTCCATCTGAAAGCGAGTTCAATATTATTGATGCGTTCAGGTGCAATGAGGTCAATGTTGCGAGCATTTGGGATACCTGCCACATCAACAAGCGTATAGTTTTCGGCACGCAAGAAGCCATCTCTGCGGTAGCCTCCTGAATAATGCAAACCTACTGCTCCACGGAAACCCGCTTGATAAGAAGCTCGTACAGAAAAATTATTGTTCGGTGTAAAGATTACCCCTAAACGAGGAGAGATATTTTGCCCCCAGAAAGGGTGTTGGTCGTAACGAAATGCGGCGAAAAGGTCTAATTTTTCCGTTGGACTAAAATAATTTTCACCAAAAACACTCAATAATGTAATATTTTCTCTATAAGACATCGTAAGGTCTTGGTTAGCCGTAATGGGGTCAAAACTTCCCACTACGTTGGCGATATAATTGTTGCCAGCTCTATTGGGCAAACCCATCGCAAAAATCCTATACTCAATACCAATAGCAGTTTTGTTGTTCTTCCATATATCTAAATTGAAAACGCTTTTAGCACCATAACGCTGTTCGGCTGTTCCGCCCATTGTAGTTCCTGTGAGTGAATATAAGCCATAGTCATCATTGATAAAAGAAACACTACTTACATTATTTACTTTTTCTGAAATCTTGAAATTATAGCCCAATGTAAGCGAGAGCAAATCTTGACGAAGCACCTCTCGGTCTCGGTAGAAATTGTAAAGGTCTCGGCGTTGCCCTGTTTTTAAGATATTGATAACTAAATCATTGATTTGGGTGCTGTTGATGATAGTAGTATTTTGGCTTCTTCTCAATCTGTGTCCCATATCAGCTACTTTACCCCCAGCAAAGCCTTGATTGCCTTGCTGAGCCGCCCAACCTTCGTTACGAAGAGCTTGTCCGTGATAAGAAAGCCCTGAAATATAAGTATAAGAGCGAATACCTTTGGTGTTGATTTTGATACCTATGCTTCCATTGTAAAAGTCATTCAATCCTGCTGAGGCTGAAAGTTCATAGCCAGCATTTTCAGCGTCTTTACCATCTTTGGTAATAATATTGATAACTCCCAGCAAAGCTCCTTGTCCCAAGGTAACAGAGCCAGGTCCCCGTATAACTTCAATTCGTTCAATATATTCTAAATTGGAGCTATTCAGGATAGCATCGGGCGGACCCCAGAAAAATTCTGTATTCAAGTTCTGTCCGTTGATGAGCATTAGAACTTTGGAATTATTATCAGGAGCCAAACCTCTAAAACCTGCGATTAAATCGTCTTGGTCTTCAATAGCAAAATAACCGGGGGCAAAAAGGGTTAAGGCTTCGGAGAGAGTTCTGGCACCACTCAAACGAATTTGCTCTTTGGTTATTACGGTTACCGAGGCGGGCTGTTTGTTGATGTCTTTCACAACGTTAGAGGCAATACTTACCTCTTGTGCTTCCTTGACAGGAATTTTCAGCAGTTCATCAGGAGAAGCTGTAAATAGTTTTACTTTGGAAGAATCTTCTTGTGCATAAACTTCCCGAGCCACCAGCAACAAGAATAGGCAAATCCGTAGCAGACTTTTCATAAGAGCTTAGACATTAGTGTTCTAATTCAAAAAATTCTTGCAAAAAGATAATAAACTCTAATGAAACTTCCAAAGAAAATGAACGAAAAGTTTTTTATACGTTAAGTTTATATGAAGGTTTCTTGATGATTTTTTTGTAAAAAACTGATAAGCAAATTTTTGTAAAATAAAAAGCGATTGCTATATGGAGCAATCGCCTTTCTTACTGAAATATTTGATTTTTGGATAAGCGAATTACAGCTTTGTTATTCCAGTTCTACTTTTTCGTGTATATCTTTGGGAGCATATTTTTTGGGGGCGTATAAAAATCCGAAGGCTTCGGCACCTTCTTTGCCCAAATGCTTATGATGAATTTTGTGGGCTCGTATCATTCGGCGTAAGTAAGGGTTTTTGGCAATAAACTTAATTTTTACCCTTCTATGTACCAATATATCGTGAAAAAGTACGTAAAAAATGCCATAGCCCAAGATGCCAAAACCAATCCATTTGAGAAAAGCTACACTTTCAAATTCAAAACCTGCAACAATCGTTGCAATTGAAGGAATACTGAAAACGACTGCAAAAAGGTCATTTTTTTCAAAAAAGCCTTTATGAGGTTTGTGGTGAGACTCGTGCCAACACCAAAGAAAGCCGTGCATTACGTACTTGTGTGTCGCCCAGGCTACTCCTTCCATCAGAAAAAAGGTAGCAATCATTAGCAATAGGTTGATAAAAAGTTCCATAGGTACAATATATTTAGTAATGGCTGAAAGTCATAATGGCTTTGTTTTCAGAAATTTTTTCAATGTGGGTTTGGTTATTGAAATACACATCTAACCCTTTTACAAGAGATATGTACAAATCAAAGAGTTTGCGTTGAGAAATATATTCAACTTCGTATTTGTTGGGGGCAAGTTCTTTGTATTCAAAGCGAGGTGGTAGGGCTGTTTCACGTATTTTGCCAAACATTTCGTGAATTTTGGTGAGCTTGAGTACCATATCTTTGGTGGTATTTGCACCCATATAGAAGCCTGAATACAATTTAGGGGCGTATTCAGTACACCAATAGATACCAAAGTCATCAAATAGCTGTTGCAAGGAAATTCCTAATATTTCAGCAGATTTGAAAATGAAATCAATAGTTAATTTTTCATCAATATCTTCTTTGAGTTGGGAAATAAAAGAATGATTTGGTGGCAAATTAAAGGTTTTCAGACATTCTTGCCACTTTTCCCTGCCATATTTTTGAATGATGGTTTCTTCAAGGCAATAATGAATAGTACCGTGCATACATTTGTTAAATTTGTTTGTAACTATTTGTGTTCAAAAGAACAAAAGGTTTTGTAGATGTAAGATTGAAAGTTTAGAAGTTGTAAATTTTTGCGTCTAATTTGCTTACTTCCTGTTTCATAAACATTTACAACTTTTCAATCACTTCTTTCACTTGTTCCATTAGCCACATAGGGGTAGAAGTAGCTCCACAAATACCTACGCTTTCGCCCGCATTGAACCATTCTTTTTTTACTTCTTCGGGGCGAGAAACAAAGTAAGTATTGGGGTTGGTTTGCTTGCAAACTTCGTAAAGCACTTTCCCATTAGAAGATTTTGTTCCTGCCACAAAAATAATCTTATCAAACAATTTGGCAAAATCTCGCAGTTCGGTATCGCGGTTAGAAACTTGCCTGCAAATGGTGTCGTTGGCTTCTACTTCTATGCCTTGACTTTCTAATTTTTCTTTGATTTGGTAAAATTTATCGGTACTTTTAGTGGTTTGGCTGTAAAGTGTGATTTTTTGAGGGAGTTTATCCAGTTCTAGTTCTGCTATGTCTTGAAACACAACGGCTTCGTTATGGGTTTGTCCGAGCAGTCCGATAATTTCGGCGTGTCCGTGCTTGCCATAGATATAGATTTTTTCGTCTTTATCGTAAGAGTTCTTGATACGATTTTGCAATTTAAGTACCACAGGGCAAGAGGCATCAATAAGTTCCAAATTGTTATCGAGGGCAAGTTGGTAGGTAGAAGGAGGCTCGCCGTGGGCTCTGATAAGCACCTTTTCATTTCGTAGCACTTTAAGTGTATCGTGATTGATAATTTTCAAGCCTTTGGCTTGGAGGCGTTTTACTTCCTCGTCGTTATGCACAATATCGCCAAGGCAATAGAGTTTGCCTTCTTGGTCAAGAATTTCTTCTGCCATTTCAATAGCATACACAACGCCAAAGCAGAAGCCTGAATGTTTATCAATGGTTACGGAAAGGTTGAGCATAACACAGCAAAAAATCTTTGCTCAATATACGAAAAAGGTGGCAAAATTGTTTAGGAAAAATTTACTTTTTTATCCTAAAACTTGCTCAAATTATTCTGCAAGCATATTTTCCCATACTTGCATTTTTTCATCAAGTTCTTTGCAGGTTTGCTGGTATTTTTCTTGAATTTCTTGCAATAAGGCTATTTGCTCATAAATTTCGGGGCTGGCAAGTTCCTTTTCAAGTCGGGACTTTTCTGCTTCTAAAATAGTAATTTCTTGCTCAATTTTTTCAATAGCCTTTTGTTGTTTTGGGGTGCTTTTGGAAAGTGGCTGAGAGGTGCTTTTGGTTTTGGAATAAGAGGTAGGTTCTTTGAGATTCCCCTGCTCCGATTTCTTGAGCAATTGTTCTTCTTGCCAAATTTCGTACTCATCAAAACTGCCCAAAAACTCCTTGATTTGCTCATTTTCAATATACCAAATTTTATTAGCTACTTTGCGAATAAAATTTCTATCGTGAGAAACCACCACAAACGTTCCTTCAAAATTTTTGAGGGCTTGGGCAAGAATATTTGCCGAAATCATATCCAAGTGGTTGGTAGGCTCGTCCAGTAGCAGAAAATTAGCATCTGAAAGAAGAGTTTTGGCAAGAGCCACTCGCGATTTTTCCCCACCCGAAAGCACGCGAATTTTCTTGAATACGTCCTCGCCTGAAAATAAAAAACACCCCAAAATGGTTCTTAACTCAACTTCGGTACGAGTGGTGCCTGTCTGACGAAGTTCGGTAAGTAGGTCATTATTTAGTGAGAGGGCTTCAATTTGATGTTGGGCATAATAAGTGCTTTTTACGTTATGCCCCCATCTAATTTCTCCTTCGTAGCTTTCAGAACCCTGCAAAATACGCAGAAGGGTAGATTTTCCTTTTCCATTTGCCCCAATAAAGGCAATTTTATCGCCTCTTTCTATGGCAATAGAGGTATTTTTGAAAATTTGCAAAGAGCCATAACTTTTAGAAAGATTCTTCAGCTCTGCCACTTGTCTGCCCGAATTTTGAGAAAAAGTAAAACGAAAATGCAATTTTACATTTTCATCTTTTACTTCTTCAATGCGTTCCAAGCGTTCTAGCATTTTTATCCGAGACTGCACTTGGCGAGCCTTGGTGGCTTTGGCACGAAAGCGATTGATAAAACGCTCTGTTTGGCGTATCATCGCTTGCTGATTTTCGTAGGCATTTTTTTGTATTTCTTCTCTTTCGGCTTTTTGCTCTAAATAATCGGAATAGTTGCCTACATACACATTAAGTTTCTTATGAGCCACTTCTACAATAGTTTCGCAGGTATTATCCAAAAAATCCCTATCGTGAGAAACAACGAGGATAGCACCTTCATACTCGGCAAGATACTCTTCCAGCCACTCGATAGAAGGTAAGTCCAAGTGGTTGGTGGGTTCGTCGAGCATCAGTAAGGCAGGCTTTTGGAGCAGGAGCTTGGCAAGCATTACACGCATACGCCATCCACCCGAAAATTGTTGAAGTGGCTTTTGTAAATCTTCTGTGCGAAAACCTAAGCCTTCCAAAACTTTTTCTGCTTGCGATTGTAGGTTGTAGCCGTCAAGCATTGCAAACTCTTCTTGCAAAGCACTTAATTTATGTAAAAGAGGCTCACTATAATTGGTTTCCATTTCCGAAAGAACTTTCTGAATTTGCTCTTGCAGAAAATTTTGTCTTTCAAAAGCCTGCATTGCAACTTTCAGAATAGGTTCTTGGCTTTGGTATGAAAGTAAATCTTGGTTCAAAAAGCCAATGGTACAATCTTTACTACGGCTTATGGTGCCACTTTCAGGCTGGTATTCGCCTACAATCAGACGCAGTAGGGTAGATTTCCCTGTGCCATTTAAGCCAATTAGCCCAATTCTATCTTTGGGCTTTATTTGCAAAGAGGCATTTTCGTAGAGTACCCGTCCCCCAAAAGCAAAAGAAAGGTTATGAATCGTAAGCATAGCATTGGCATTTGAGGGGCAAATTTCGGAAATTTTAGAAAACTCCCTTAGAATTTAGAATCTTATTTTCTTGCACCACTCGGATTTTGCCTTGGTCATTAAAATAAAAAGAAGTTTCTACTTCTGCTTGGTAGGGTTCTTGTCCGTTGTGTTGCCAGCCAAATACAAGAGGCACAATTGCCAAATCGCCATATACTTTTACTTGTAGGTGCTCTATTTGGGCAGAGTAATGGATATTTTTGCGGTCTTTGAAAAAATTTTGAAGATTTTTGATGATATGGTCGGGGCTATGGTCGTAGAGTTTGATGTACAAATGCACTGAATCGGCAAAAAGCAACTTCCAATTTTCCCAGTCTTGCAAGGCAAGATATTGGCAATAAAGCAAGATACTTTTCCGATAATGCTCAATTTTTGTCAGAATGGGGTTTTGCTTTTCTTCTACAACCAGTACAGGCTCAGCAAACTGAGTAATTTTCTGCGTACGTTTAGCCACATTCAAGCCTTCTTCAAAGAACCAGAGCATTGCTTGCTCCAATAGCCCTTCGGGAGTGGTTTGAGCAAGTTTGTCTTTGCCCTTCTGATATGCCTTCGAAAGGGTATTTTCATTTTTTCGGAGAATATTTCGTAGAGCCTCTTGAAAAGGCTTTAGTTCGTAACTCGTACGTCTTTGGAAATTATCAATTTCCTTTTTGGCGTTTTTTTCTACTTGGGTAAATTCTTTTTGCTGATAATGCAATATACTCGCCATCAGTTTCAAATCTACCCAATAATTGGGATACCTTTTGTCAAAATTGGGTTGTAGGCACAGTTGCTCAATGCTATCCAAACATTTTTTCTGATTTTCTTCATTGTTCTGATAAATGCACAGCCGAAAATTGAGCAGGATATTGTTCAATTCAAAACGCCAAAGCAAGTTTGAAATATGTCTTTGTGAAAATATTTTCAAGTTTTCGCTGATTTGCTTTGCTCTATAATCTAAAATATCGGCTTCCGACCAATCGGGATTAGCTTTGCATTGCTCACTGATTTGGCGATGTTCTAACCCAAAAATCAAATTTTCTAAAAAATAGCCAAAACTTGTGTAAAGTAAATCTTCGTTGTACTGAAAAAAACGTTTTTCTTTACGGATAAGCTCTAAAATCCGCTGACTTTCTTCAAAATCCGCTTTTTTAAGTGTATCAAAAAAATGTCTAATCAGTAGCGTAAGGCTAAACAAATGCCCAACCGGATTAGCTGTAAAACTATCATACTTTTCTTTGTAAATATCTATCAGGTCTTCAATCGCCTTGATACGCAGGCGAGCCTTTTCGTTTATCTGCAAAAAAATCAATAACAAATTGTAAAATGAAAAGCCGAAAAAGCCATCTTGGGAGCTATTTTTCCAGTATTCGTACTCAGTTTCTTCTTGAACTTGTTTCAGACGGGAATTTACAAACTCTTTGAAGCTACGATAAATATCTTCTTCGTAGGCTTCTTTTTGAAGCAGATTGAGCAAATCTTTACGTTTTTGTTGTAAAGTCTCATATTCCTTATCACCAATGCGTTCAAATTCTTGCTTGATTTGCTTAAAGTAATGCTCTTCGGTTCGGACAAGGTCAATTTGAGGCTTTTTTTGATAAAAATAGATGCCTGTTTCAAAAAAATCCCTTAAAACGGATTTTAGCTGTTTGTAGTTGATAAGATGTGGGGTATGAACAATTTTGAAACTGGCAAGCCGCATTTCCAAATCACATACTTTGCCATATAGGTAAGCAATCTTATTTTCTTGTACAAGTGCTTTAATTTGCTTAAAGAGCTTTTCAACCAACTGAAAAAGCCTCTCTTCTAAAAGAAACTCCGCTGTCCAGAGCATTTTAAGGGCTTTTTGGGCATTTAGTTCTTGTTGTAAATTTTCGGGGAGTTTTTCTATCTGTGCTTTGGGAATATGTTCTGTAAGTGAGAAAATACTTTCTTGTAGCTTTTCTAAAAGTGTTTCGGTGGTGTCATCAACCAAATCAGAAAAGTTTTTGGAAAAATCTTTTTGCTGACTAATTGCTTCAAAGGCTTCGTCAGCGGTTTGATTTTGGTTTGTACTTTGGCGAATTTGCTCTAATAGTTTTTGTTGTTTGCTTGCCTTGCCATTGCTGAGTTCAGTCAAATTGCCAAGGATAGAGGCATAATTTTTTAGAAACTTGCACAAATCGAACAGATTTTCAAAGTTTTGTGTCATAGTGTTATTCTTTTACTTTGTTTTTCAAAGTTTATTTCCTCTTTCAATACTCTATACGTTGAAATTTTTTTGGCACGCCGCATAGGTTTTGTAAAGGTTTAGGCGAAACCCTAAACCCAAAAACTATGCACCCTAAAATCAAAGAAAAAATCCAAAAGAAAATTTTGGAGAAAGCAGTTCAGCAAGATAAACGTTTTGCTGAAATTCTGCAAGGTAAATCAAAATTTTTTAGGAAGGATTTAGTAAAACTTGCTGATTTAATTGGCATAGACGAAAACACCATTTTACGATTTTATCACTACGGCTCTTGTAAGCCAACCCACCAACTCCAACCCCATAACGAGCAAGCCATCGCCAGATTTTTGGGTTATCAAAGCTACGAAAAGTTATTAGAAATGCTAATGATAGAATTTGTCTTTGAACAAATCTGCTACCTGCTTGGGCAAATCAACGCTTAACTAAATTTTCACTATGGGCAAATATTTCATCAGAACCGAGCATTTCAGGCAAAGATGCCAAGAAAGGCAAGTGTCAGAAGTCATTGTAGAAATAATCGAGCGTGAGCTTGCTTTAAATGTACATTTTCAACTTCACAAGCAATTTCAAGTAGAGGATAAAATCGTAGTTGTACCACCTTTTTATTGTGCTCATAATCCGCACACACCCTATTTGGTAATTGTGAGAAAGGGAAAAGTTTTCGTAACCACCTACTGGGTTTGTGCTGAGAAATTCTTCAAAATCATTCAACAAGAACCTCATTTCTACCTAAACCTTGATAATCCCTATGAAAAAAGCCCTTATTATATCGTTTGACCTCATCAGAGAAGGCGAACTGCCCAAGTCTTTGGCGGTAGCCTCTCTCTTGGCTTACTTGAAACAAGATATCCGCTACGGTAGCGAATTTGTAGCCGAAAACAGAAGCATAAATATGTGGTATTACCGAAACCTCATTTCCAATGAATTTTTATGGGATTTGGTGGAAGAATTGGATTTACATCGCTACGATACGCTTGCTCTTTCCTGCTACATTTGGAACGAATATTTCATCAAAGATTTCTTGCAAATCATTCGCCGAAGTGGTTTTCAGGGTAAAATTGTACTTGGAGGCTATCAGATTTCTTACACCAACAAACCCGAACAACTCTTTGAAGAGTATCCCGATGCCGATATTTACATTAAAGGTTACGCCGAAAAAAGTCTTTTAGAGGCGATTCTAATGCCCCGCCCTGCTGAAAAAAGAATTTTGAAAGGCGAAGTTGATTTTTCGCAAATCCCTTCGGTATACTTAACAGTCGAGTTCCCGATTGAGCAAAATATGAAAATGATACGTTGGGAAACCCAAAGGGGCTGTCCGTATGTATGTACGTTTTGTGCCCATAGAGATTTGGAAAAAGGAAAAGTTTATAAACACGAATTGGACAAGATTTTTGCAGAGCTGGCTTTTTTCAAGGAAAAAAATGTGCAGAAAGTTAACGTATTAGACCCGATATTTAATGGTGGAAAAAACGCCGTGATGATTTTGGAAGAAATCGCTCGTCTGCAAATGGATACACTCTTTTCTTTTCAGGTACGTTTTGAAAACTTCAAAAATGCTTTGGGTAAAAAATTCTTGGATTTAGCCGAAAATATGAACATCAATTTAGAATTTGGCTTGCAAACCGTAATAGAAAAAGAGTTTTACGCCATAGAACGCCCCAACAACTTATCTGTGGTTGAAAGCACCCTACAAGAACTAAACGAAAGAGACATTTCCTACGAAATCAGTATGATTTACGGCTTGCCACACCAAACCTTAGAGAGCTTTCAGTATGGTATTGATTGGCTTTTGCAAAAAAACGTAGAAAACATTGCCGCTTTCCCGCTGATGCTTCTAAAAGGCACAAAATTGTATGACCAAAAAGAAGAGTTTGGCTTTGTTGAAAAAGTATTGGGCGATTTCAATATCCCAACCGTAGTGAGCAGTAATACCTTCTCCGAAGATGAGTGGTGGGCAATGAAAGAAATAGCCAGCCAACTTAACCCCAAAGTTAGGTTCTAAAATATACTCAACAAAGAAAGAATGAGTTGCGAAAATTCCGGCGAGCAAGCAAAAGTACCTTTCTCCTTTTGGGAAAAGGATTTAGGGATAGGGGCTTTTGCAAAGATTAGCCAAAGTGTGAATAAAAAAGTCTGAATACAGCTCAAAAACGCAGTTTTACCCTTCAAATGTTGATGTCTTTATTAGCCAAAAGCACTCTACCTTTGTAACAGATAATAAGCAAAAGATTATGCAAGCAAACGCCCCACTTAGAGGTCTTTATGAGCAAGGCTTTTTACACTTACCCAAACAAAATGAAAATACACTTCAAGAAATACTTACTGCTTTGGGCGAGGTTATTCAGATTACTGATGTAACTCCCAAGCCTGATAGTAAAGGATTGGTTACTTCTACAAGAGGTTTGGACTTCCACACAGACCACCACAAAGCCAAATTCATTGTTTGGTATTGCTACAAACAATGTAGTATTGGAGGAGAAAGCCTCTTGATAGATGCCGTTAAAATTTACCAAAAACTTTGCCCTGCTTACCAAAGTGAATTGCAAAAAGTGGAACTTTTTGAGCATAAAGTATTTCCTGATGATTGCGAAAAATATCCTTTGGTAAGCGTAGATAGCAATGGAAATACAAGATTTTACTATTCTTTTTGGCTCGTAAGAGAGCAAGATAAACAAAATCCTGCTTTGAGGTCTTTTCAAGAGCTTATTCGGCAGGAAGAACCCATAAAACTCAAACTACAACCTAACGACATTTTGATAGTAGATAACCATCGTGTTTTTCACGCCCGAACGCCCATTGAAGGAGACCAAAACCGATGGCTTAAACGATTTTGGCTTTCTGAAAAGTAAGCATAAAACCTTTTGTTCAACCTTAAAATTCCAAAATGTATGGAAACCACTCTTTTAATTTACCCCGACCCTATCAGTGTGGAGCGTATTTCCTATCTGATACACCAAAAAGGAATAGACCCTGCTATTGCCGCCCTTGACCTTGAAATGGTAAAAATGAAACTCCAAGAACCTGACGAAGGCGAAGGATGGACAGCCGAGCAGTGCGATATGGCTGAAATTGAATACAAACGCTATTTGCATCTTTGCAAAAAATACGGAAAAGGAATGGTGCCCAACAAAATTATGGACATTTTCTGGCATTACCATATTTTAGACACAAGGGCTTATCACAAAGATTGTGAGGCAGTTTTCGGACACTACCTGCACCATTTCCCTTACTTTGGTATGCGAGGCGAGCAAGATGCTCAAAATCTCAAAAATGCTTTCTACAAAACTAAACAGCTATACTTGGAAACATTTGGTGAAGAAATGTCCCGAGAAGGAATGAATGACTGTTGGCACGATTGCGAAGACCGATGCTGGCACGCTTGTTCCGATGATAAAGATTAAAAATAACTCCCTCTCTAAACAAAGAGAGGGAGCTTTACTGCAAGGTATGAAGTAAAAAATCAAGCAAATATCCTCAAATTATCCACCTAAAAACAACAAAAATTTATGAAAAAACAATCCAATCATCAATCCGATATCAAGAACCCTAACAAAGGCACCAAAGGAACAAACATCACCTACGACAAAGCACAAGGCAATCGCGGCAAACAGCTCAACCCTAACCAAAAAAAGAAATAAAACGTATGCTAACAAGTGAACTTCTGCGTGAGGCATTTCTTGCAAAAATTTTAGAAATAGCCTCTATCAAAGAACAAGAGCAAAAAATTGGCACAATGATTTTGCAAAAAGTTCCCTTTCAAAAATTAGAGTACAAGCATTGTCAGAAAATTGCAGAGCTAATGGATTGGGAAGCCAATAGTGTTGCCCGGCTTTTCGGAATAAATGATTCTTTTCCTGCCACCAAACTACTTTCTCCCAAGTCTGAAAAAAAGATTTTACAATTTCTTGGAGAGAAAAATATGAGGAATTTGGAAAGAAAACTCATTTTAGAAGTAGCCATTCAGTAAATTTTAGCCTTGCTACAAGGTTTGAAGTAAATTTTTCAAAACAGCTTTTTAGCTTTGCTATGATACGATTGGTAATCAACAAAAATCCAAAATTATGAACATCAATCAATATGAATCCCCAAATACCTCTTACTGGGGAATGAAATTGGGAAATTATTTGTTGTTATTGCACCTCAGTCAGTATTTGGCTTTTATCATTCCTTTGTTTGGTATCGCCGCACCTATTATGATGTGGGCAATGAATAAGGATAAGCATCCACTTATCGATAAGCACGGAAAAGTAATAATAAACTGGTTTTTAAGTTCATTGATTTATTACTTCGTATCTGCATTTATGGCTCTTTTTGCAATTGGTATTCCCTTCCTAATCATATTGGGGCTTATGAGCTTACTGCTTCCTATTATTGGAGCTATACAAGCAAAAGAGTTAAAAGAAAAAGTATGGAAATATCCCTTTTCAATAGAATTTCTTTCTACCCAAAATTCATAAAAATTATGAAAAAGCT
>NZ_JBRCWE010000034.1:0-17966 GCF_053497555.1 Raineya sp.
TTTTGGAGAGGGGCTGGGGGTGAGGTCAAAAAACAAAGTATAACAAAAAAACTAAATTTTTTAACAAATTGTATTTCAAACACTTTGTACTTATAACTCACGTCTACAACTTTTGAGCGGCTCTCCGAAAACATTTAGCTGTCCCATTTTACTTTTTCTCTTGATTTTCTTCGTAAGTGTAACCCATTCTGTTTCTTACCAAAAACTCCATATAGGTTGTTTTGATAAACTCATCATTTTGCATTTCAAGGGCTTTTTCGTAGCAAAAAAGAGCATCAAATAATAACTTTTTCTCCTCAAAGAAACGAGCCAACAAGAGATAATCTATGGCTGTTTCGGGGCGAAAATCCTTTATTTCTTTCTGTATATTACTTCTGTTGCGAGCTTCTAAAAGGCTAATGCTAAAACTGCCCTTTGCATTTTCGTTTTCTGCTTCATAGATAATCACTTCATAATTTCCCAAGCCGTCTTTATCTTTTTTGAGCAAGCTAAAATCAAAAGTAAATTTAGGCTTACTTGCTTCCAAAAGAGCAACTGTTTCGCCGCTAAGCATTTTTATTCGCACATAGTATTTTTTTCCTTCTTCACCTATCCAAGCAATGGTTGCACTATTTCCATAAAGATAAGAATTTTCACTTTCAGGAGGAACAACAAGCGGTATAGTTTTATCTATAACAATGGATTTCCTCTCACGAGAAACTGCCCCTGTAATTGCCATATATTTCCTATGATTTTTGTTGATGTCTTGCTTTTCGGCTTTGGTCATTTCGCCGAGCACAAAACTACCATATTTGGCAAAGGTGGAAGAACCCTGTGCAGGAATTTTGAAATTACTAAGCAGATACTCCCCTTTTTGTCGGATTTCAAGCGTTTTCCCTGTTTTTTCGTGCATCAGGTTGATATAGCTATTTTCGCCAACTACAACAACATCGGAGTTTTTGAGTGAAGTACCAATAAAAATTTTCTTTTTGGTAGCTTTCAAGGTATTGTTGCCGTAGCTATGCAATACTTTGAAATCTTGTGCCAGTAGTAGATGCGTGCAAGCAAGAAAGATAAATGAAAAAATTTTAGCCATAGTTTTAATAGTTTTGATTAGCGATATAACTTGAATTTACTCTTTGATTTCCCCAAACATAGGCTTATTTTTTAGTTTTGGGCTGGGGCGGTCCGAAGGCATCAGCAAATTCTTTCTTAATCCTATCATCAACGAAATCCGCTGTTTCGCTGATTTCTTTCATCATATCTACTACCTCGTCAGAATCCAAACCTTCCAGATAACGCGAGGCAGTCAGATAAATTTCGTTATCAAAAATTTCAAATCTTTCGGTAATAAAAGAGCTATTCATTTCCAGCAGGCGGCGATAAAATTGCCTTTGCTTACGGCGAGGCATTTCAGAAATATGTGCCATCATCGCAAGCGTTTTTTGCTCACCTTCGGAAGTAGGTGTAGAATTGAGCATTACTCTGATAGTAGCTGAGCCTCGCTTGAAAATCCAAGCACCCTGAATGGGAGCTTTGGCGTCATTAGGGTTAATTCCCAACTTTTTGAAAGCATCTTCTACGGTTCTGATGTAATCTAAATGCGACATAAGCCTAAAATTTTATGATAAATGTACTAAAACAAAGCTGTTTTTTGAAAATTTTTCACTCAAAAAAATCTTTCAACATCAAGAAAACAATTCCTGAAAATCATTTTTACTTTGATATAAGTTGCTCAAAAATAAGTTTTTTTCAAGAAAAAGCAAATTTTATACCTTTTTTTCAAAAATCTAAAAAAAGAGGTAATTGTTCAGGTCTAATTTGCAGTGGGGAAACAGGAAACAAGAGGCAAAAGCAGGATTTTAGACAATTGAAGTCAGCAAAAAAGACAAAGAAATGCCCATCTAAGCTTAACTTTTTAAGCGTAAATGAAAGAGAATAAAAACACGAAAAAACTACTTGCTTCTGATAGCTTCCACGGGGTCTAAGGTAGAGGCATTCCAAGCAGGAATGATACCCGCCAAAAGCCCTGCCATAGCCGAAACCCCAAAGCCTACAAGTACATTTTTTAGGCTCATTTGCAGTTCAAGAGAATCTTGGGGAATGAGTGTTATCAAAAATACCAACCCTATACCAATAGCTCCACCTATTAGGCTTAAAAATATAGCTTCAAAAAGGAATTGCAAAAGAATAAAATAGTTTTTTGCACCCAAAGCCTTTTGTATGCCAATAATATGTGTTCGCTCTTTTACTGAAACAAACATAATATTAGCAATGCCAAAAACGCCAACTAATATCGCAAAAGAGCCAATAATTGCTCCTGCAAAACTAATTACGCCGAAAATACTACTTACCTCACGGGCAATCATTTCAGGACGATTGAGAGCAAAGTTATCTTCATCTTTGGGTTTTAAGCCTCTTTTAATTCGCATCAAACTGCGGGTTTCTGCTTCAAGATTCATCAGGTCTTTATCTTCATCAAAACCCTTCAAAGAAATTGTTGGCTGAATACCAAAAATGCTGATTTTATACATTCTCGTAAAAGCACTATACGGAACAATGCACTGAATATCCCGCCGAGGTGCTCCTAAAAAATTCTCCCCTTCTCTTTCCATTACACCAATAATGGTAAATTTTCGTCCCTTGATACGAATTTCCTTGCCCAAAGGGTTTTGCCCTGTAAAAAGTTTTTTAGCGACTTCATCACCAATCAGCACAACATTTCTGCCCGCTTCTACTTCTTTTTGTGAAAAATATCGCCCTTCACGAATTTTCACCTCCGAAACCTTGGAATAGCCATACGTTGCCCCTATTACACTCACCCCCTCCATACTATTGCCCAAGTATTTGGTTGTAGCATTAGGACGTACCACATACAAAGCTACTCCCGATGCTGTTTTCAGGTTTTCCTCCAAAAACTTCATTTCCTCTAAATTTGCCACAGGACGATTGATGTACCGCCACCAAGGGTAGTCGGGACCGAAAATCCAAGGCCATTTTTGTACATAAATCACTTTATCACCCAAAAAAGCCAAACTCTGCCTGATGCTTCGTTCCAAAGAATCTACCACCGTGAAAATAGTGATAATGGCAAAAATCCCTATTGTTACCCCCAAAAGCGATAGAATAGTACGCAAAAGATTAGCCCGCAAGGCTTGCAGTGCAAAAGAAAAACTTTCCCAAATCAGACGAGTAAGCAATAGCATAGATAGCAGAAAATATACACATTCAACGCAAAGATAAGCAAAATCTTGTATTTGCTCTTATATGTTTAGAGATTGACAAAGATAAAAACACAGACGCAAGGCGTGAGAAACAAGAACAGGAAAAAAAGCAGGAAACAGGATTTTTAGAAAATTGATTCAGATACCCAAAAGCAAACTTTTGAAATTTCAAACCTTTAAGCCTTATCAATTAAGCCCAAACTTGCAAAAGATGAGCAAAGATTTTTACAATAAAAAAAAGAACCTCCACAAAAGTATTTTTTTCTTGTGGGTTTTCTTGCGAAATAGTATTGATTTTAGGTTTTTTATCGCTTTCGCTGGATTTATTTTCTTTGTTGGGGGTACTTGTAGGCGTGCCATTATTTTCTTTTTTAAGAATGGGAATTTTGACTTCGCCTTTATTTTTTACATACTTTTTTTCGGTATTTTTATCTTTTTCTTTGTTTTTGCGAGGAATATTTTCTTGTTCAAAAATTTCGTTTCCACTCATTACCAAAGACTGCCCACTTGTGGAAAGTACCGCAAGCAATAATAAAATGCTCAAAAAATACTTCAAAAAGGGCATTTAGAAAAATTTTTAATCTTTGGTAAAAACGTAAAACTCAGCACTTGTGCTTTCAGGCAAACAAAATGCCTTAAACTTGATTTAAGAGAGAAAAAAATCTTTTATTTGCACCAAAGTTAAAACAAATTCTTTGAAAAACAAAACTTTAACTCAAAATTTATGACTTACCCTTACGTAATTGCAGGCACAGGAGCGGCAGGATTGAGTTTAGCATTTTATTTGGCACAAACTTCTTTACGCAACCAAAAAATACTTCTCATAGATAAGAACCTCAAAAATCAGAACGATAGAACTTGGTGTTTTTGGCAAAAACAAAACTCCCCTTTTGAAGAAATTATTTTTCGTAAATGGCAGAAAATCGCTTTTTTTAGTCGTTTCTTGGAAAAAACTTTGGATATTGCACCATACAGCTACAAAATGATACGTGGGATTGATTTTTATCAATACACGCAAAACTTTATTCAAAGAAACAGCAATTTTGAATTTCTACAAGCAGAAATTTACGAGATACAAGAAAACAGCGAAGAAGTTATTTTACAGACCTCCCAAGGAGAAATAAGAGCAAAATATGTTTTCAATGGGCTTTGGCAACTGCCCCAAAACTTTGAACGCAAGAAAGGATATTTTTATTGGTTTCAGCACTTCAAAGGCTGGTTTCTGAAAACACAAGAAGCTAAATTTGAAGCAGATAGAATGTATTATATGGATTTTCGTGTACCTCAAAAAAAGCGTGAAGTCCGATTTGGCTATGTACTACCTTTTAGCTCCCAAGAGGCATTAGTAGAGTTCACCGTATTTTCAAATCATTTGCTAAGCTCACAAGAATACTTAACAGAACTAAAAAACTATGCCGAAAATATTTTAGGCTTGCAAAACTACGAAATCAGTGAAACGGAATTTGGGGTTATCCCTATGTTTGATGCACCCTTTTTGAGCCAAAAACCTCAAAGAATTATCCCTATCGGCACGCGAGCAGGTGCGGCAAAAGCCAGCACAGGCTTTGCCTTTGATAGAATACAAAAGCAAACGCATTTCATTGCAGAAAATTTAGCCAAAAGCGGTAAAATAACCTTACCCAAAGAAAAAAAACAATATCATCTCTACGATAGTGCCTTGCTCAACGTAATAGAGCAAAACCGAATGAGTAGCGAAGAAGTGTTCAGCATACTTTTCGCCAAACACCCTATCAAGCGGATTTTTAGATTTTTAGATGAGGAAAGCAGTTGGTACGAAGATATACAAATAATGAACGCTATGCCCTGGAAACCCTTTTTGCAAGCAATTTTTGAAAATTGGAAAAATAGAAGTTAATCGCTATCCTCCATTTTTATCATATTGAAATTTATGCCTACTTGTGCTTGCATATCTTCAGCTTCTTCGTAGGTGCTATCTTCTTCATCTACATAATACCAGTTGATAGTTACATTTCCGCCTTGGTCTTTATACTTTTTGAGCATAATCACCATTTCCTGAATAGCCCTTGCCGAAGAAGTATTGAAATACGTAAGTTTGAAATTCATTTCAATAGGCTTGCGTATTTTTACGATATACTCTTCCAGCCAAGCAATAAGCCTATTGAAAAACTCAAAAGTTTCCTCCTGATACGATTCGCCTGAAATAGTACAAATACCCGTAGAAGCCGAAAAGTTTACGTCAGGTGTAAAATATGTCTTTTTTTCACCTCTGATAATCAAATCTTCCATAACTCAATCTGTTTTTTTGTTAATTTGAGCAGTAATGAGTGCATATTGCGTATTTTGAAAATGAATTGCATCTAAAAGAATGGGATTGGCAGATTTGAGAGCCACTTCCACTAATCCTACATTGCCACTACTTGCCTTGTCTTGGATAGCCTCATCACGGAATTTCATTTTCAGGTTTCGCAGTCCTTTTCTATCCAAAACATTGATTTTATTCACTCGGGCGTGCAGTCTTTGCATTTGTTCATTGCTTACTTGGTTGAGCGTAGCAATTTTTACGTAATTTTTGTGATCAAAAATATAAAAAGCCCCTATTCCTACATCCTTATTGATGATAGAAACCTCGGTACGTTGTTGGGAATAGGAATTTACATTTTGAGCAAGTTCTACAAAAATAGCAAAGAGCTTCTCACGCAATTTATCATCAAGCACCAAATCATTACGAATATGATGGCTAATTTCTACAATCACAGGATACGAAAATATACCTTTGTAGAAAAATAATATTTCATCAGCTAAGTTTTCAAATAAATGTAGCATAATTTATCATTGTTCCGTTTGCATAAGCATTTTTTCAGGATAAACGACATTTTCTTGCGGAAAAATATCCAATAAATTAAATTTTAGCATAAGTTGGGCAGTGGCAATCACATCTTTTTCGCAGTATCGGGCAATTCTATCAAAATCTTTATCTTCCCAAAACACTTTTCCTACCATACTGCCGTCTATATCGTCTTTGGGCGTTGGTATTTCAAACAAATGGCAAAGAAGCTCTAATTTGGTAAAACTTTTAATATCTCCAAAACGCCATAGTTCCATTGTATCTACGAGGTGCAAAATATCCCAAGGCTTTTTGCCACGAATTTCAAGGGCTTCGGGCAAAGGCATCTGATTGACCATATATCTGCGGCACAAATACGGAAAATCAAATTCTTTTCCGTTATGAGCTACTAAATAATGAAAAAGCCATTCATTGCTCAATTTGTTGCCATTGGTATCAAAAATTCTCCTGCCATTTTTATCAATCAAGTTGCCGTAGCCATCAATTTTGCCTGTTTTTTTATCTAAAAAGTTCTTAAAGTCTGCCAAAAGTTGCTTTTCATTTTCGCCATAAAAAGATTTTACCCTAAAATACAACTGCTCGTTTTTTTCGTAGATAAAGCCACAACTAATACACACTATTCGTCCAAATTCTGCATAAATAGCGGCTTTTTCGTAGTATTTTTCTTCCGCAGAGGCTTCTTTGGGTTCAAGGTTTTGGGATTTGTGTTCCCACATTTTTTGCATTCCTTCGGAAAGTTCCTGAAAACTTTGAGTAGCTCGTGCTGTTTCAATGTCCAAAAATAACATTCTCGTAATTTGCTCTTTGCTATACATCATAAACTTTTCGTGAATTTTGTGTTAAATGCGAAAATATATGCTTTTCAGAGCAAAAAGACAAGAAAAAAAAGTGTTTTTTTAACGAAATGGCTATTGCAAGAAACGGGAAATCTTGAAGTTTTTGTTTTCAAAACTACTATCTACTTCAAAAAGAAATTGAGGGGGTTTATCTTTGTTGATATAGTAAAACTTTTCGCCAACAGGTTTTTCAAAACGATACTTTGAGCCACTCTGCAACATTACTTTATTTTTACTCACTACCAATGTAATATTTTGAGGCAAATCGTTTTGCAAGGTAAATGAAACAAGAGCGTTGTGAGATAGTTCTTGCAAACTAATGCTCCCCATAAGTATCAGCAATCCGAGAAAAAGAATGTAAATACGTCTTTTCATAAGCAAAAAATAACCCACTATACAAAGATAGTGGGAAGCTATATGAAGGGGTAAAATATTTAACGAAAACAAAAGTTTTCTTTACGAAACAGCTAAATTATTGAGCCAATCCGTTGATAAGTTCTATTTTAGCTCTGATGGCATCTATAAGGACTTGTGGCGGTGAAATTTTTTGCAAACGGCTTTGCAATAGCTCTTTGATAGATTTTTCCAAATCGTGTTCTTCGTAGCAAGGCAAACATTTTTCAATTTTACTTACCAATTGTGGCGTAATTTCCACAACATTTTCATTATCCAAGATTGTGTAAATTGTTTCCAAACAGCAACAAGTACAAGGTTGTGATTTAGGTGTTGTTTCTTGTGGGTTCATAGTTTCAAGATTTTTGCAAATAACCGAGTTTTTTCGCATAATCAGTGAGTTTTTCTCGCAGAAGCCCGCGGGCTCTGTGCAAACGAGAACGCACCGTGCCTATCGGAATATCCAAGATTTTTGCCATTTCTTCGTAAGTAAATCCTTCTATATCGCAAAGAATAATAGCAATTCTAAAATCTACATCGAGCGAATTGATTGCATTAGCTACTTCATCGCCTATAAGTTCTTGGACGGTCTCGTTTCGTAAATCGGTAGTAGCTTCAATTTCAGGCTCAAACTCTTCAGAATTATAGTAAGTTTCAACTTCCTGATAATCTACTTTGGAAGGTTGCTTACTTTTTCTGCGAAAATCGTTGATGAAACTATTTTTCAATATTCTAAACAACCAAGCCTTGGCATTAGTTCCTTTTTCAAAGGAATCTATGAAACGAAAGGCTTTCAGATAAGTATCTTGGACAAGGTCGTTGGCATCATCTTCATCAAGGGTAAGCCGAAAAGCAAAATTATACATAGAATCCAGATGAGGGATAAGTTCCTCATTGAATATTTTATGTTTTTCGGCTTCGGTGTAGGTGGTAGTTTCCATAAAAATTCAAAAAGCCTGCCAAGATAACGCTTTTTTAGAAATTTTGTTATGCCTTGCTACATTTTTATCCCTATAATCAGCACATCATCAATCTGACTAAAATTGCCCTTCCATTCATTAAATTCTTTTTCCAAGAAAACTTTTTGCTCATCTATTTTCATCAAAGCGGCTTTCTGCAATAATTCTTTGAATTTGCGATAGCCCAGTTTTTTCTTTTTTTCGCCTCCGAATTGGTCTTGATAGCCATCGGAAAAAAGATACAGCATATCATCTTTTTCCAATTGAAAGCTCTGCTCTGCAAAATCTTTCTCTTCTCTACTGCTCCCTCCAATGATATGCCTATCAAAAGGTAACTCTATCAGCACCTCATTTCTTACAACATACACAGGCGTACTTGCCGAAACGTATTGCAGTTCAAGCGTTTTCGTATTGATTTTACAAAGAGCAATCACAAGCCCATCTTGTGTGGGTTCTTCATCAGGCTGAACGTTTTTGTGAAGCAACTTAACAAGACCTTTATCAAAAATTGTAAGTAATTCGCCCAAATTTTGATATTCTTTTCTGAAAAAAGCATAATCCAGACTGATATTCGCCATAGTAGCCATAATAGCTCCGGGTACGCCGTGCCCCGTGCAATCGGCGGCGGCAATATAAAAACAATTCTCATCTCCCTGAAACCAATAGAAATCCCCACTCACTACATCACGAGGCTGATAGAAAACAAAATGTTCTTTCAAAAATTTGCTCATATATCTTTCGCTCGGCAAAATCGCATTCTGTATCCGTTGAGCATAGCGAATACTGGATAAAATATTCTCTCTTGTGCGTTCAATTTCATTTTTGGCATTTTCCAGTGCTATATTGCTTTGGGTAAGCTCTTCTTTCTGTTCCTCCAATTCCCGAGTCCTTTTCAGAACTTCTCTTTCCAGATTCTTACTCAAATAAGCCACTTTCGCATAAGCCTTTGCTATACGATAAGAAATTGTAAAGGATTGAAAAAATAAAAACAAAAGCATTCCCAACGAAGTAATATTGGCATAGTTGAATAAAATGATGCCCTGATGATGCAATGTTTCTAAAAAACTAAAAATCAGAGGCATAAAAAAGGCAAGTAGAATCAAATATGCTTCTTTTACTCCTTTGCGTTTGGCTTTTACACAGGCATAAATTTCCAAAATGTACAAAGCATAAATCACCAAATAGTAGATAGGAATGGTATGCAAGTACGTAGGAATAGGCAAGAAAGCCAGCAAAAGCATTCCAACAGCCATAATCACCGCAATCCGAAAGGCTTTTCGGCTCAAAATACCAGGCAAAAGAGCATCAAGAAAAAGCAAAATAGCGAGCGGTAAAGCATAAGCCGAAAAAAATTCGGCTTTCATCATCAGTTCAAAACTGCTATTGGGGAAAATTTCACGCCAATATTGCGAACCCACACTCAATAAAGAAGTTCTTAAAACGACTAATAAGCATATTACCACCAAATACAGCGAATCGTGGTTGCTTTGGCGGCGTGAAAGGAAAAAGTACAAAATACTATGAAACACCGCCATAAATATCAAAGCCCCCATTATGAAAAGCTCAAAATCGTGTATTTTTTTATTTTTCCGATATACTTCTTTCCAACCGCCCAGATACATTGGGTAATAAATTCCCCCACGAAAATGCTCATAATTGCTGATTTGAAACGTAATTTGTAGGGTATTGTTTGTAAGAAACTGATTGGGGATTTTGATAATATTTTTCTGATAAGAAGCTACCGAGCTATCTGCCGAAGTAGCAAAATTGCCCATACTTGTAAAAAGGGAATCGTTGAACCACAAACGATATGCCGTAGCTACATTGGGGAGTTCTAAGCCCAAATCTTTGCTTCCCTGTGGCAATTTGATAAGCAAGCTATAAGTGGCAAAGCCCTGCGGCGGATAGCCTTTTTTGTTCCACTCGGCGGGAAGGGGCAAAAAAGTTTGGCTTTGCAGTATTTCTTTGGGAGAAAGTTCTTTCCGCCAAGCAAAAAAAAACTCTCCTTTCAGGCGTAGTAGCTCTATTTTCTCCTCTTTGGAAAGGTCTAAAATGCCTCTTTGGGCTACAAAATGCTGTTTTTCTTTCCAGCAACTCGTAAGCCCCAAGAGCAAAAAAATACTCACTATGTAAATTTTTTTACGCAAAGCAGAAATTGTTTCCGTGAAAAATTACAAAAATTTACGTGAGCCAACAAATACTTTGTACTAAAAAAATTTAGTCTTACGCTCTAATCCAATATTTTAACTGATTCTTGTATCTTACTTACCCCTCTCAATAGCCGTTCCTTAACAAGGTATTCAAAAATATAGATAATCAAATTTGTAAAAATATGAAAAAAAAATTACAAGACGTAGCAAGCGATGTTGTCGCTCAGAGCGACAACATCGCTCTAAATTATTTTTGGGAAACAAAAACTTTCAGGAACAGCCAAATACTTATCTATCCACTTCGCCCATTACGAAATCCAGTGAGCCAACAATGGCTATCAAATCGGCAATGAGTACATTTTCGGTAATTGCGGGCAATACCGAAAGATTGCAAAATGAAGCTCCACGAGCTTTACAACGAAATGGAATGTCTGATTTACCATCACTGCGAAAGAAAAAGCCAAGCTCGCCTTTGGGATTTTCTGCTCGGATATAGAAATCCATTGCTTTGGGGCGGATTTTCTTGGGAACAAGTGTTTGTGGGTCAAATTCCTTATTGCGTTTGCAGTCGGTAGTGAGTTTTTGCAAACATTGCTGAATAATTTTTACGCTTTCTTTACATTCTTGCATACGCACCCAAGTTCTATCCCAGCAGTCGCCTACACTTCCTACAATGCCCTGCCCTATGGGTACATCAAAATCTATTTCCGAATAAACAGAATAAGCGTCTATTTTTCGCAAATCATATTTAAGCCCCGAAGCCCGCAAAATAGGTCCCGAAACCCCATAATTGATAGCCACCTGCAAGGGCAACACCCCCACATTGGCAGTTCTTTGAATAAAAATTTTATTTTCCAAAAGTACGGTTTCGGTTTCTTGCAATTTGGGCAAAAGATACTGGATAAATTCTTGACATTTTTCCTCAAAACCAATAGGTAAGTCGTAAAAAAGCCCTCCTATCCAAATGTAATTGTAGAGCAATCTTGCCCCACAAGTCCATTCCAACATACGTAAGATATGCTCTCTATCACGCATCATCCACAAAAAAGGTGTAAAAGCACCAATATCAATGGCATACGTACCAATGGCAATGAAATGCGAAGCCAGCCGATTAAGCTCTGCTACCAAAACCCTGATGTATTCTACACGTTTGGGCAAATCTTTTTCAATGCCGAGCATACGCTCTACCCCCATTACAAAAGCCCATTCGTTATTCATTGCCGCTACATAATCCATTCTATCGGTGTAGGGAATAATTTGATTGTAGGGTAAGGCTTCGGCGTGTTTTTCAAAACATCTGTGTAAATAACCAATATGAGGCACAACCTTTCTGACAAGTTCTCCATCAGTAATTACTTCCAAACGCAAAACGCCGTGTGTAGAAGGGTGTTGAGGACCAAAATTGATAAGCATTTCATCATCTGCCAAATCTGTTTCCTGAAATTTGGTTGGTTCAGAGTTCTGAAAATGCTCATCACGATAGATATATTGCACCTTGGACATAAACTATTTCAAGAATTTCGTAAAGATAAGCAAATTTTATCCTTTGGCTCAAAGTGAAATGGGCAAATTTTTGAGTTCAAAAATTTTACTCTCCCACAATTCTCGTAATCGTTTAATTCTAAATTGGTAGTATAGAAACAGGAAACAACATAAAGATTTTACACCTTCCAATCTTAATCATCAAACTCTTAAAACTTCAAATTTCGGCAACTACAAAAGTGCTACCCCCTACAAAAATTAAGTCCTCTTCTTGTGCTTGTTTTTGGGCAAAAATGTAGGCATCAGTTACACTATCAAAAACTTTGTATTTCAAAGAAATTTTATTAGCAAAATAAGCAATTTTATCCACAGGCATAGCCCGCTGAATATTGGGTTGGCAGAAATAGAATTGGGCTTTTTTGGGAAAAATGGACAGCAACTTTTCTACATCTTTATCACTAACAAAACCCAAAACCAAATGCAAATCTTGATGAGGCGTTTGACTGATTTGCTCTACAACCTCCCTAATGCCTTGTTCGTTGTGGGCAATATCTGCAATAGTGAGTGGTTTTTGCCTTAAAATTTGCCACCTGCCTTTCAAATCCGTATTTTTCAGCACATTCTTTACACCTTCTCGGATAGATTTCGGAGAGATAGCATACCCCTTTTCTTGTAAAATTTGAATAGTTTTCAATACGCCCACCAAATTTTTTTTCTGATAACTACCCAACAAAGCCGATTGCAAAGAAAATATTTCTTGGGTGTGCTTATTTTGAAAGGCAAGATGCAAAAAGGGAATTTCTAAATGGCTTTCAAGCAAATGAAAAGTATCTTGGGCAAAATATAGAGGGGCATTTTCTTGCAAAGACTTTTTCAGAAACACTTCTTGCGTTTCTGCTTGTTTTTCACTAACAACTACGGGGGTATGAGGCTTGATGATACCCGCTTTTTCCGAAGCAATTTGAGCAAGCGTATCACCCAACCACTGCTGGTGGTCGTAGCCAATGGTGGTAATTACAGAAACTTCGGGCAAAATAATATTGGTAGCATCTAACCTGCCCCCCATACCCGTTTCTACTACCGCAATATCTACTTCGTTTTTGGCAAAATACCAAAACGCAAGGGCAATCATTGTTTCAAAAAAAGAGGCTTGAGTCTGCTCTATCAGGTCTTGGTATTTACTCACAAAATCGGCAAGCAAAGCCTGTTCTATTTCTTTCCCATTGATTTTTATGCGTTCTGTGAAAGATTTAAGATGTGGCGAAGTAGTTAATCCTACTTTGTAGCCTGCTTCTTGCAAAATAGATGCTAAAAAATGAGAAGTGCTACCTTTGCCGTTGGTGCCTGCAATATGAATGGATTTGAACTGCTTTTCAGGATTACCTATAGCTTTGCAAAGCAATTGTATGCGTTCCAAGCCACTTTTGTAGGCTTGCCCGCCAATATTCTGAAAAACAGGTAACTTTTGCAAAAGGAAATGAGTTGCCTCTTGGAAGTTCATAAAGTTTCAAGGTAATGGTTTGGGTATAACAAGATGCAGGAAACAGGATTTTAGAAAACAGATGTCAGACAAAAAAAGATAAATCCCTCAAAGGTTTGAACATCAAACGCTCAACTTCTGAACTTAAATAACTACTTTTCAAGAAAAAAGAAACAGGAAATAGGAAAACTTGTTTATTTTTCCTTTTTCCTGCGTTTTTTGAGGTCGAAAGCGGATTCGAACCGCTGTAAAAGGTTTTGCAGACCTCTGCCTAGCCACTCGGCCATTCGACCATTTAAGGACTGCAAAGGTAAGCAAAAATTTTATTCTATGCAAATTATTCCTTCATTTTTTTGATTTTGGGCTCATCATCTTCCTCTTCATCAGCCTCTTCCAAAGCACTTTGAGCGGCTTTTTCCATTTCCAAATAAAACTCTTCAATGCTTTTGTAGGATAATGGATTTTTCTTGAAAACGGCATTTGCCTCTTCTAAAATTTCTTCATCAATTAGTCCATTTTCAAAAAGGCTATCCAATTCGGCTTGAAACTCATTGAAGTCGGCATCTAATAGGTCGCAGGCAAAGTTAGAGATAAATTCCACATCAGCCTCAAAATCAGGCTCCTCACCAAAAATCCCCTCCTCCTCTGCTAAAACTTCAAGGCTTTCCTCCGCCAAGACAAAATCCAAAAGTTTTTGGTAAATTTTCCTAACTGCCTCTCTTTTTTCAGGATAATGCAGAGCCATTTGAGCAAGCCCCGTAGAAATAGCTGTGCGTGCATACACATCGGCATTGCCTTCAAAGAGTATGCTTTTGCAGGTATCAAGGTCTTGATGACCTAAATGACAAATGTAGGTCCAAATTTCTTCAGTGAGAAAATCGGGGTGAAAGAGGCGGTCAATATCCCAAACATCACCTTGAAGCATTTGTAAGATTTTCTTACATACTTTGCTACTTCTAATTTCACGCAAAAGCAAAATAGCGTGCAAAGGTGCGAACCTGCCTTCGTCAGAGGGCAAAGTTTCGTAATAATCGGCATTTTGAGTGGCATCATCAAGAATGGCAAGCAAATCTTGTTCTACTGCCGAGCCTAACTGCCTAATTTCCTGAATTACCTCACGAGCTATGCGGTAATCGTTGCTGTAAAGTTCTTGAACAATAGAATATTGAAATTGCATTAGAAAAATTACATTTGGTCTGTGAAAATAGCAATTTTGTCAAAATAAAAAAACTTTTCAACAAAAAATTGCTTTAATTTGCCCAAAAATCTGTAATTTTAGCTCAAAACTCAAATTGAACGTAATAGCAATGAAAAATTTTCTTAGCCTTACTTTATTTCTGTTGAGCTTTGGAGCTCTGGCACAACCCAAAACAGATAAAAACTTTGAAGAGGCTCAGAAAGCCTACAAGAAGATGCAGTATACCAAAGCCTTGGAGTTGTATCAGAAAGCCTTGCAAAACGATACAGCAAGCATTATCATCAAAGAAAAAATCGCCCACTGCTACCGAAAATTACAAGACACCGAAAATGCAGAAATTTGGTATGCCAAAGTGGTACATTCGCCCATTACAGACCCCGAAGATAAAATTTATTATGCCCAAGCCCTTGCCAGCAACAACAAGCACGCCGAAGCCCAACTTTGGTACAATGCTTATGCCAAGCAAGTAAAAGATGATAGCAGGGCTTTATCTTTTTCGCTTGCTTATCAAAATCTGCAAGATTTCTACAAAGACTCTTTGAACTTTGAAATTCGTTTAGCTCCCTTCAATTCTACGGAGTCCGATTTTTCGCCTGTTTATTGTGGCAATAATATTGTTTTTGCCTCCAACCGAAACTATCGTTCCCAAACACAATTTCAGTGGGATAATTCGCCCTTTGTAGAGCTTTTTATGTACGAAAAAAAGAAAGTAAAACCTTTCCCACTTTCACAAAAAACCAATTATCACGAAGGTCCTGCGGTATTTTCACCCAAAGGCGATACTATTATTTATACTCGCAATAGCCAAAAAAAGTCTAAACCCACCGCCGATGCCAAAGCACCCGCTTCCACAAGCAAGTTCAATAGACTGAAACTCTTTTTTGCCTACAAACAAGCGAATGGCACTTGGGGCAAAGAAAAAGAATTTCCCCACAATTCTGCCGATTTTTCTACAATGCACCCCGCTCTCAGCCCCGATGGCAAAACACTCTATTTTGTTTCGGATAGAACAGGCGGACAAGGCGGAATGGATTTGTGGGTTTCTCGCTTTGAAAATGGCAAATGGAGCGAGCCTCAAAATCTTGGCGAAACCTTCAACACACGTGGGCACGAAGTTTTCCCCTTTGTAGATAGCAAAGGAAATTTGTATTTTGCCTCCAACGGACACGGCGGGCTGGGGGGATTGGATATTTTTATAGCGGAAAATGTAGGCGGAAAACTGCTCGCACCTGTCAATTTGGGTTACCCTATCAATTCTACCAAAGATGATTTTGGCTTTTATTTCAATCCGAAAACAAAAAGGGGCTTTCTTTCTTCCAACCGAGGCGATGGACCGGGCAAAGATGATATTTATGAAGTCATTGCCCGAAAGCCTTTGAGTAGCTTCAACGAAATGATTATCCTCACACGCAACGAAAGCAATAACGAACCTGTACCACTGACCGAAATTAAAATCAATACCGAACAGAAGACCGCTGTCTATTTTACAGATGTAAATGGCATTACAAGACACTTTTTTAATAAAAGATTGCACTATCAACTCACCATCAACAAACAAGGTTTTGAAACTACCGAAATAACGCTTATTCCCGAGCAGATTGCAAGCCACCCCGAAGGCGATACTTTGGAAATTGACCTTTTCCCCGAAAGAAAAAATATCACAATCCTTAAAGCTATTGACGATTTTTCGCAAAGCAAAGTTCCTGTCTTTATGCGAATTGTGAATACTGCCACCAAGAAAGTAATTTTCAACCAAGATACTGACGGAAAATTTGAAAAAAACTTGGATAAAGGTTCTTATGAGGCTTGCTTGTGGGCAAAAGGCTATTTCGGAGATGCTGAAATCATAAAAGTTGCTGATAAAAAAGACCGCACTTTCAAACTTTTCCGCCTCAAACCTTTGCGAAAAAACGAATTGTACCTCACGCAAATTTTGTTTGAAAAAAATAGCGACAAAACCACTAAAAATAGTTCCATAGAGCTGGAAGTTTTGCAGAAAACTATGGAAAAAAATCCTGATGTAGCTATCAAAATCATTGCTTTTGCACAAGGAAATAAACAAGATGCCCAAAATATGGTTTTAGCTGAAAAAAGAGCCAAAGCCGTGCAAAACTTTTTGGTAAGCAAAAAAATTGACAAAAAACGCGTGCAAGTGCAAGGCTCTACGGAAAAAGATAATGGTGTTAGTATTCAAGTTTTAGAAATTGATGAAAACAATCAGGAAGAGCCGCTCAAATCCATTTTTGAAGATTAACTTTTCAGAAAAAAATGCAATTATTCTGCTTGTAGCAATGCACCTTGCAGGCATTTGGGGGCTTTCTTATGAACTTACTCGCCCTGTTTTTCTTGCCCTCGTTCCGTTCAATCTGCTTGCCAATTTGGCTTTGGTACTTTATTTTCACCGAATTTGGACAAAAACATTCATTGCTGTTTGCTTTTTTGTAATGCTTGCGGGTTTTGGTATAGAAGTCGCAGGCGTACAGACACAAATGATTTTTGGAAATTATTGGTACGAAACTACCTTGGGCTATAAAATTTGGGGCGTACCACTGCTCATTGCCATAAATTGGCTGATTGTCATTTATACCAGTCAGGCGGTAGTAAGTTTTTTCAAACTTTCGCCTCTGCTACACATATTGCTTGCCACCTTGCTTACGGTGGGTTTAGATATTCTCATAGAACCTGTTGCCATTCGTTTTGACTTTTGGGATTGGGCAGGGGGCGTTGTACCTTTACAAAATTACATAGGCTGGGCAGGAACAGCTTTGGTTTTTCACATCATTTTTACCTTTTCCAAATCCTTTCAAGCCAGTAAAGTTGCTGTGGCTTTGTATTTGTGTGAGATTTTGTTTTTTGTAATGTTGCAAATCTTGTAGAATTTGGGTAAATTTACCAAAATCACGATTTATGCAGACACAAGAAAAAAAACAACACTACACCTTTTCCGAATACGAAATATTGGAGCAAGAAACGGGTGAGCGTTTCCTGTACTACTACGGTGAGGTTTTCGCAATGGCAGGAACTACTCTCAGACACAACCGCATTGTCTTAAATACAGCCTTTCTATTAGAAGAGATTTTTGCAGAAAAAAAATGTCAAGTTTTTGCTGAAAATGCTAAATTAGAACTTGCAGAAAATGCCTATTATGTTTATCCTGATATTTTACTCACTTGCCACCCCGAAGATACCGCTGATGATGAACAAACCTTTATCAGATACCCTTCGCTCATTGCAGAAGTGCTTTCCGAAAGCACGCAAAGCTATGATATGCAAGAGAAAAAAAATCTGTACTTCAAAATCCCTACTTTGCAATATTATCTGCTCATTTATCCCAAAGTGCCTCGTGTAGAAATTTATGAGCGAAATGAGGATTTCTGGATTTTTAGATTTTACGAAAACCTCAACGATAACATTCCCCTTGAAAAATTAGGAACTCAA
>NZ_JBRCWE010000035.1:0-87136 GCF_053497555.1 Raineya sp.
GATAATAACGTAAAAACCTATTTTAGCCAAAATGTAGCTAATATCCACGACGATAGCGTACTGCGAACTATCGTCAAGTGGCAAGTGGAGCAGTTCAATCAAGCTGAAAGACGTATCCAACGCTTCACCCAAAAGCACGAAGAGGGTATAAAATTTCTCAAATATCTGCTCAATCACCCAATTATTGTAGAAGGTTTGTGGAATGAAGCTTTGCCACTGATTACCGAAAATTTACATCAACTTATTGGTGCAGATTTGATTAGTATCTGGGCATATGATGAAAATCAAGGTGTAGTACAATGTATAGAAATGTACGACCACAAAGCCCAAAAACACATCAGCATCAAAGATATTGAGGCTAATACCTTGTATATGAAGGATTTTCCCACTTACTTTGAAATTCTCAAAAATGAAAATATTATTGTCGCCAACGATGCTTTCAATAATCCCGCTACTTACGAACTCACCGAAATTTATCTTAAACCTATGGGGGGTAAATCCCTGTTAGATGTACCTTTCTTTATGGGTGGCAAATTGGCAGGAATCATCTGCTTTGAGCAGTATAATATGCGAATTTGGCTTCCTGATGAAATTTTTTTTGGTGTAAGTATTGGTACTTTTCTTTCGCTTACCTATCAAGCCTTGCAACGCAGACGCTCCGAGAAGCTCTTGCAGGAAGCCAATGAGTATTTAGTAAAATTGAATAATGAGATTATCCAACAGAATGAGGAAATTAGATCACAAGCAGAAATCATACGTGAGCAAAATCAGGAATTGCAGGCTCAATATGCTTCTATACAATATCTTAATCAAGGTTTGGAGGATTTGGTCAAGCAAAGAACTGAAAATCTTAACCAAACCACTGCCAAACTTATTTCTATCAACGAAGAGTTAGATACTTTTTTTTATCATTCGGCTCACGACTTACGCCGCCCACTCACTAATATTTTAGGACTTTTAGAGCTTGCTAAGATGCAAAACCCGTCCCAAGAAATGCAAGAAATATTAGGGTACATCAATGATACTGTGCTGGGAATGGACGCAATGCTTCGTAAACTTATTAGCATCAGTGCCATTCACAATCAAATTAACGAAAAAAAATTCATTGATTTTGAGGAAATTCTTAGCGAAGTATTGCTTTTACTTCAAAGATTGATAGCACAGAAAAAGGTAGAAATCATTAAACAAATAGAGCCTCGTTTAGATTTTTATGCCGAAAAAGAAGCCATAAAAGCCATTTTGCACAATCTCATTGAAAATGCCCTTATTTTTGCTCGCCCCGAAGGTGCTTGGGTAAAAATAGAAGTATTCAGACAAGAAAATCAACTTTGCATACGCATAACTGATAATGGTATTGGTATCCCCGAACAGTATCATCAGAAAATTTTTCAGATGTTTTTTCGTGCCAGCACCTATTCGCAAGGCAATGGGTTGGGGCTGTATATTGTTCGTAAAGCCGTAGAGCAGTTGCAAGGCACTATTACCCTTCAAAGCGAACCTGAAAAAGGCAGTGCTTTTTGTGTAAAATTGCCTTACTGAGTGTTTTTCGCTACTCTGCCTATCTTTTTTCAACAACAAAATCCTTGCTTTCTCGTTAATATTCCATAGTTTTGCGGAAATTTTAACTCAACCAAGCAATGATTACTGCTATTATCGTTATTTTTTGTATTGGCTATTTACTGATAGCCTTGGAGCATAATATTCGCCTCAATAAAACTGCCCCTGCTTTGCTGGCGGGTATTATCTGTTGGGCTATTTATATCGTAGCTGCTGATAACAAACAACTTGTTCAGGAACAATTATACCATCATTTGGCAGAAATTTCACAAATTTTATTTTTTCTTTTAGGAGCTATGACCATCGTAGAACTCATAGATGCTCACGATGGCTTTGATATTGTTAAAAATCAAATCAATACCAAAAATAATAAGCGTTTGCTTTGGGTAATGAGCCTAATTTCATTTTTTTTAGCGGCAATCATTGATAACCTCACCACGGCAATTGTAATGGTTTCTATTTTGCGAAAGGTTGTCAAAGACAAAGAACAAAGGCTTTTATTTGCAGGTGTAATGGTAATTTGTGCTAATGCAGGAGGCGTATGGTCGCCGATAGGTGCTGTAACTACCACAATGCTTTGGATAAAAGGACAAGTTTCGGCAGGAGCAGTGATTACTGAAATATTTTTACCAAGTTTGGCTTGTGCCCTCACGCCGCTTGTTTATTATCAGTTCAAACTTCCCAAGCAAGAAATTCAGCAGTTTAGTGAAAAAAATGAGGAAGCCAACCCCGATGGCAAAACGATGCTGGCTTTGGGGGTAGGCGTACTAATTATGGTGCCAATTTTCAAGACACTTACAGGTTTGCCTCCTTTTATGGGTATGCTTTTGGGGCTGGGTTTGGTTTGGGTTATTTCCGAAGTTATCCATAGCAATAAAGATGATGAACGCCGCCGTCCCCTTTCTGTGGCTCACGCCCTTTCACGCATTGATACTTCCAGTATCCTGTTTTTCTTGGGGATACTACTTGCCGTAGGGGCTTTGGAATCTACCCACATTCTCACTAATTTTTCTGAAATAGTAACGAATGCCGTCAAGGATTTTAACCTCATTTCTCTTATTATTGGGGCTTCTTCTTCGGTAGTGGATAATGTGCCTTTGCTTGCGGCGGTTCAGAATATGTATTCTATGGAGCAGTTTCCTATGGATAGTAAATTTTGGCTACTCACAGCTTATTCCACAGGTACAGGCGGAAGCATACTCATTATTGGCTCGGCGGCAGGCGTTGCCGCTATGGGTATGGAAGATATTACCTTTACGTGGTATCTGAAACGTATGTCGCTGATTGCTATTGCAGGATTTTTGGTAGGTGCAGGTGTGTTTTTCCTTTTGCACGGTTGGTAAAGTTTAGTAATGTCTAAATATCTTGATTTCTGATTATTGTTTTCTACACAATTACAAGTAGAACCCAACTGCTATGTCTTGGCTTTGTATTTCTTGCGAAACCGTTAATTACAGCGATAGCCAAAAGTGCATTGTTTGCGGTCTTGAAAGATTTTATTCTTTCAAAGAAGTGCAAAATCTTTTGGATAATCACCCTGAATACAAAACCTTACAAGAACAAAACAAAAAGCTCAACCAACAAAACAAATGGCTACAAACTCGTAACCGCAACCTAACGCAAGAAAATAAACAACTCAAAGAAATACTCGCAGAGCTTGAAAAAAAGGCTTCGGAAAATCCTCAAAACACCTATCAGCCAGAAAATATACAAGAAAATAATGATGAACTTTCTTTGCCCAAAGAAAAAATTACAAATAGTCAATACTTTCAAAAGCAAAGTTCTTTTGACTTATTACAAGAAAAAGTTTTTTGGGCTGAGCTAACCGCTCTTGTAAGCACCTTTTGGGCTATTTTTTGGACTACTCGCTAAAAAAATCGCAAATATCTTCTACAAAAGGTACAATATGAAAAGTTTGCAAACCTACTTTTTTTGCTCCTTCCAAGTTTCGTAAGCTATCATCTACAAAAAGTGTTTTTTCAGGTTTGAGCCTATTTTCCTCAATTACTTGTTCGTAAATGGCTCTTTCAGGTTTGGCTTTTCCCACTTCAAAAGAATAATAGGGCTTTCTGACAAGCATTTTAAGCGTAGAAGCACTCGTTTGCTTTTGCAAAATATTTTCTACCTCTTGCAAATGGGTAGGGTTGGTATTGCTCAAAATAAAAGTAGGTAGCTGGGTTTGCAAGTTTTGAAGCAAATCTACCCTTTTCTGTGGAATATCTAAAAGCAGAGCATTCCAAGCCTGTTTAAGTTCAGTTAAGGTAGCATTTAGGCTAAAAACTTTCTGAATTTCTGAAAAAAAAGCATTTTCAGAAATTTTTCCTGTTTCAAACTCATAAAAAATAGGGTGTTTGGTAAGATATTCGCCCTCGCCGAACTGGTGCGAGGTGTATTTTTCAAGGGCTTTGAGCGTAAGATTGAAATCAATATCAATAATCACCCCGCCCAAGTCAAAAATAATGGCTTCTATATCGCCTTTCAGAGCATTTTGTAACCAAAGTTTTTTTTCTTGCATAGCCGAATTTTTTGAGCAAATTAGAAATTTTATGCGTATATTTGTAACAAAAGGGCAATATTAGCCGTTTTTTGCAAAAAACAAGCTATGAAAAACACATTTATCGCATTAAGCGTATTATTTTTTTTCGTTTCCCCCCTCTTTTCCCAAAATAAACTCACCATTAGCGGCTATGTACGTGATGCCGCCACAGGCGAAGACCTCATTGGGGCATCAGTTTGGGAAGCCAAAAGCAAAGTGGGTATTCTTACCAATGCTTATGGCTACTATGCTTTGGAAATTCCTATCAGCAACGATACCATTATCCTGAAAGCCAGTTTTGTGGGCTATGCCGAATACACACAAAAAATTTTCTTTACCAAAAGTCTCACGCTCAATATACTTTTGCAAACCGACCAAGCCCAAGAGCAAATTGAAGCCATTGAAGTAGTGGGCGAAGATAAGTTCAAAGATGCCGTAGAAAAAACGCAAATGAGCGTAGAAAAACTGGATTACAAAGAAATAAAAACCGTACCTGTCATTTTTGGTGAAACGGATTTGATAAAAGTCTTGCAACTCAAACCGGGCGTGCAGTCGGGTTCGGAGGCTTCGGCGGGTTTGTATGTACGCGGCGGCGGACCCGACCAAAATTTGGTTCTCTTAGACGAAGGGCTTATCTACAATGCCGCTCATCTCTTTGGTTTTTTCAGCATTTTCAACTCCGATGCTATCAAAAACGTAGAACTCTACAAAGGCGATTTCCCCGCTCAATACGGAGGCAGGCTCTCTTCAGTGCTGGATATCAAGATGCGTGAAGGCAATAAAAATCGTTTTTCGGGTACAGGTGGCATAGGACTGATTTCATCAAGACTCACGCTTGAAGGTCCTATTCAAAAAGGCAAATCGTCTTTTATTGTTTCGGGCAGAAGGACGTATTTTGATATCATCACTCGTCAAATCAATAAAGCCAACGAAGGCAAACCCAATTACAACCCTATCCCCGATTATTACTTTTACGATTTGAACCTCAAAGCCAACTACGAAATTAGCGAAAAAGATAGGATTTTTGTCAGTGGCTATTTCGGCAGAGATGTGTTCAAATTTACAGGCAATCGGGGTAATTTTAACTTTGATTTTGATTGGGGCAATAGCTCGGCTACGGTGCGTTGGAATCATATTTTTAGCCCCAAATTATTCTTAAATACTACTGCTATTTACTCGGATTATCAGTACAAAATTCGCAATCGCTTTGCTTCTTTCCTTTTCAATATTGGCTCAAACATCAAAGATTACAACTTCAAAACCGACTTTGATTATCTGCATAGCGAAAAACATCATATTCGTTTTGGGGCTCAAGCCATTCATCATCAGTTTGGAGTGGCTCGCATACGCTTTGCCAGCGATGATAACCGCGTCAATTTCAATTCAGGAAGCACTTTCGAGGCTACCGAAATGGGCATTTACTTCAACGACGACCTCAAACTCAACGAAAAATGGCGACTCAATGCAGGTCTACGGGCTTCAGGCTTTTTGCAAAACCGAACTTTTTATGCAGGTCTTGAACCTCGTACAGCTTTGCGTTACAAGCTCAATGAGCAAACTTCGCTCAAAGCGAGCTTCGCCCAAATGTACCAGTACGTGCATTTGCTTTCCAATTCGGGGGCTACCTTGCCCACAGATATTTGGTATCCTTCCAACGAAGTAGTAAAACCGCAACTTTCCAGACAAGTAGCTACGGGGGTAAGTCATTTGTTCCGAAACAATGAACTGCTTTTCACAGCAGAAGTGTATTACAAACAAATGAAAAACCAAATTGATTTTCGCGATGGGGCAAATCTTTTCCTCAACGACAATCTCAATGGCGAATTTGTCTTTGGCAAAGGTTGGAGTTACGGATTAGAGCTTTATCTTGAAAAAAAGGCAGGCAAACTTACAGGCTGGCTCGGCTATACGCTTTCTTGGACAAAACGCCAATTTGCTGACTCTTCCAACAACAATGCTCCCATCAATTTTGGAAAAGCCTTTTTCCCCCGTTACGACAGACGCCACGACATAGCCCTTGTGCTAATGTACAAACTGAATGAAAAATGGACATTTGCCTTCAATTGGGTTTTTGGCAACAACAATTGGGTAACTATCCCACAGGGCAGATTTGGCGTACAAGGGGTAAATGGAGCGAATTTTCTTTTGGGGAATGATTTTGGCGAAAGAAGCAACTACCAAATGCCTGCCTATCACCGAGCCGATTTGAACATTATACGCAAATTTAAGCCCAAGTGGGGCGAATCTGACCTTACTTTTAGCATTTACAACCTCTACAATCGTCGCAATGCTTTTGTCATTTACTACGAACCTACCGAAGAAAACGTCCAAATTAACTTTTTTACTCAATTCCGAGCCCGACAGCTCGCCCTCTTTCCTATCATTCCTACACTGACGTATAATTTTAGGTTTTGAGGTTTCGTCAAAAATTTTTACCTTTACGAAGGTAAGTGCAACGTCTAAAATATGAGCTAATGAATGAACGAAGCAGTATTTTTGATATGATAGGTCCCATAATGATAGGACCATCAAGCTCGCATACAGCAGGTGTAGTACGCATTGGTAGAGTAGCTCATAAGATTTTGGGCAAAATGCCCCAAAAAGCTACTATCACCTTTTACAATTCCTTTGCCCAAACTTACGAAGGACACGGTAGCGATAGAGCTATCATTGCAGGGCTAATGGATTTTGCCACAGACGATACACGTATCAAAAACTCCTTTGATTTCGCCCAAGAAGCAGGTCTGCAATACACTTTCAAAGCCGTTGGCAATGCCTCTCTGTACCACCCCAACACCGTAAAGTTAGAACTGGAAGCCGAAGGCAAACAAATTGAAGTAATTGGCGAAAGTCGTGGTGGGGGAATTATCAATATTGCCTCCTACAATGGCTTTCGGGCTAATATTTCGGCATCTATGCACACGCTCATTGTACTGGCAGAAGATACCAAAGGAAAACTCGCCTTCCTTGCCAATATTTTAGCTCAAGACGATTGCAACATTGCTACTGCCTCGGTTTCAAGAAAAGGGAAAAATGATTTGGCTTGCCACTTTTACGAAATGGATAGCCCTCCTCGCCCCCTTACCCTTGAATACCTCAAAAGTCTGAAATGGGCTTACGAAATTACTGCCATTGATTGTACGCAAATCTGAGTTCTTACTACTCTTTTTTCTTCGCTTTTTTCTTTTTCTTGGAAGGCTTTTCAGGATACTGGAAGCCGTATTTTTTGGTAACCTCACTGCGTTTCATTACCTTGATAGAGGCTTTCATTCGTACATCTTTCAACGGGCGGTCGCGGGCATCGGTAGGTTCGGCAATGATTTTTTCAAGTACATCAAACCCTTCCAACATCTCACCAAAAACCGTGTAGTTTTGGTCTAAATGGGGGGTTCCTTTTTTAGTTTTGTAAAACTCGCGATGCTCCACTGGAAACTTGTGCTGTATTCGGGCAGAAAGAGCATCTAACTCCTCATCTGTGAAGGTTCTGCCTTGTACAATGTAAAACTGACAACTGCTGGAAGCCTTTTGGGGGTTATTGTCGCGAGCCGCCGCCAACGCTCCTCTTTTATGGAAAAGTTCAGGGTGAAATTCAGCATCAACACGATAATCCAGCCCGCCCATTCCAAGCATTTCACCGGGTTTGGCATTTTTGGAATTAGGGTCTCCGCCTTGTATCATAAAATCCTTAATAACTCGGTGAAAAAGCAAACCATCATAAAATTTCTCACGAACAAGTTTCAAGAAATTGGCTCGGTGCTTGGGGGTTTGTGGATAGAGTACAAACAGCATATCGCCATAGTCGGTCTGCAATAGCACCAAACTATCTTTTTTTTGAGCAAAAATACTATGAGCCAAAATGAGCAAGCTGAAGGCAAAAATTTTTCGCATAATTGTAAGTATTTACGTTCAAAGAGTTCAAGGGTTTGAAGGTTTCTGAGTTTAAGAGTTCAAAGGTTCGCAAGTCGTGAGTAAAGGCTGCGTTTCTTACGCCCAAATCCAAGTTACTTCCTGTTTCCTGCTTCCTATTTCCTGTCTCTATTTTTCAGGAAGTTTTGGTTTCTAAAAGTTCTTGTAGTTCTTTGAGTTGCTTTTCAAGTTCTTCAATGCGTTTTTTATCTTGTTTTTGTTTTTCAAAGAGGGTAGCCATAATTCTTTGGTTTTCGGCTTCGGCGAGTTTGGCTTCGGTAATATCTTTGGCAAAAACAGAAATACCTATTACCTCCCCTTTTTCGTTGAAAATAGGATTGAAGGAATGTTCGCGGTACTGAATTTTTTTATTACCCAAGTCCCTTTTGATAACTTTTTCAAAACGCTCTCCTGCTAGTGCCCTATCGTAATATTTTTTCCATTCTTCGTGCAGATGTTCGGGTATGGTGGTAAAAATATTATCGCCTTCTTTGAAATTGTATTCTTTCCGTCTTTTTCTAAAAACTTCGTTGAAAACAAGTAAATTATAGTTTTTATCAATCGCCATAATAGAGTCTTCGGTATTGTTGATAAGCGATTGCAAATTGGCTTCTTTCATTTTAAGTTCAATTTCGGCGGTGCGTTGTTGGGTAACATCAGTAACAAATACCGAAGCCCCTACTACTCTTTGCCTTTCGTTGTAAATCGGATTGTAAAGAATATCGTAATAATACGTAACCCCACGAATGGTAACGGTGGCACTGGTTTTGAAACGCTCTCCCGATAAAGCTCTCTTGATTTCCTCCATCATTTGCTCATAGGTTTTACCCGGAAAAGCATCATCAATAATTCTGCCCATATCCAAATACACACCAACCGACTCGTAAAGGTTCTTCATCGCCTTGTTGATAACCGTAATTTGCCTTTTATGATTAAATGCCATAATGGCATCAGAGGCATTATCCAACAAAGCCCTCATATTTCCCTCTTTTTCTGAAAGCTCTCTTTGGTTTCTCTGCATTTCTTCTTGGGTAGCCTGCAACTCCTCAATATTCTGACGCAACTCTTCTTCTTTTTCTCTCATCAGAGCTGTTATTTTTTGCGATTCTTCCAATAGTTGCTGGGTACGGCGATTCACTTTGGTACTTGAAAAAGTAGAAGCCACACTATCAGCTATCTGCTTGATAAATTCCTGCTGGTACTCCTCAAATTCGTGAAAAGAAGCCAGTTCCATTACCCCTTCTACTTTCTCATTGATTTTGAGCGGTACAATAAAAACATATTTCGGATTTGCCCCACCTAAACCTGTTCTTATTTCAATGTAGTCGTTAGGCACTTCGCTCAGATAGATAGGCAAGCCTTCCAACCACGCTCTACCCACTAAGCCCTGCCCTTTGAGAACTTTCTTTTCAATAAATTTCTTTTTGTTGTAAGCATAAGCGGCGGCAAGTTCCAAAAAATGTTCATTCGGATTGAGGTCGGTATCATTTACAATAAAAACTCCTCCCTGATTAGCCCCCACGTATTTTACAAGTTCGCCGATAAGCTCTTCGGAAAGCCTTTCCAAGTTGTTACTTTCACGGCGTAAGATTTCACTAAATTTAGCGATACCTGCGTTCCGCCAAGTACGAATACGCTCCTCTTCCGATACTTTCAAAAGCCCTTCTCGCATCTGTGCAATAGCCTCTCCAAAAGTTCCCTTGCCCTCAAAAACATTCAGTTCGGCATCGTATCTGCCCTCTTTTACACTAATAGCGTATTTTCGTAAGTTTTGCAGGTTCTTGGTGAGTATATTCAAATTACGAGTAATAGGCTCTAATTCACTTACTTGGGTGTGCAAGGTTTCGGGTAGGCCCCCTTCGGCAAGCTCTTCGGTAAAAATATCCACTTGTTCCAAGTTTTTTCCGATATGGCTATTGAGCAAGAAAATAAGAGCTACTAAAGCCACCGCCGTAATGAGGAACACAATTACCTGAAAAAGTGTAAAAAACTGATTTTCTTGCTCAATATCTACGTATAACTTTTCAGTAGCCTTGTCGTTAAAACTGATAAGTTGTGAAAAATAGACATCTAACTCTTTTTGTAGGCGTGTAATCTCATTGGCAAGAAGAAACGCAAGAGCGTCGTCGTAGAAAGTAATAGCCTTATTGGCTTTGATAGCCGTTGTATCCGATACATCTACCCTATCGGAATAATATACAGGACTTCGTTGCCCTTTTTTATTGATAGAAATAGCTTCTTTTACGAGTTTATCCATTTTTGCAAGCCTATCGGCAATAGCTTCGTAAGTTACGGCTAATTCGGGCTCATTGGTACGCCTTGCTACCATTCTTTGCAAGGAATCATTGAAAGCAAGAGCCTTTTTTTCCCATAAATCCAAAATTTCTTCATTTGTCCGAGAGCTAATCCGTTGTTCGGCGGCATAAACGCTATTTTGTAGAATAGAAATCATCTGATTGACTGCCTGAAAACAAGCATAAGCATACAACTTTACAGGCTGATAGGTAGAAGCGATGGCTTCGTTGCGTTTGGTTACCTGTACCATTCGCCCAATAAGCAGATAAGCAAATGCTATCATCAAAACGCCTGCAATAGCAATACTTAAAGCAATACGACTCTGAAAAGATTGTGCGTTGAACCTAAAAAGACGTAATAAACGGCTGACAAAGGCTTTCATTTTGTTTCAAGCAAAAGATTTCTACCAAAAGAATTTGCGAAATTTACGCAAATTTGCAATTCCTTCCAAATTTTCAAATAAAACTGCAAGAAACTTTGTAATTATTTACGTTCAAAAAAATTGAAGGTTCAAGAGTTTGGGGAAATTCTGCTCCCTCTAAATATCCAATATTCTAAATCCTGTTTCCTGTTTCTGCACTATAAATTAGACTTTAACAATTACGAAACTTTTATCGTAGATGCCAAAGCGAATTGACCCCTACCATTCGGCTGGTAGTAAAACCTTCGCCATAAATAGCTCCAATCTGATGCCCAAACTCTTTGGCTCGGGCTTCTATGAAGGCAAAAAATTCGGGAGTAGAAATGTAGGTTTGTGGCTCGTTGTTGTCTGTGGCATTAAATTGAGTGCTATATGCCAAAATTGCCTGTTTCTTGATTTCCCAAAAATCTGTAATATCTACTACAAAAGTAGGTTGTATGTACCTATCCTGAATGAAATGATACACAAAATCGGGTCTGTGAGCCTGCTGACCAGTTTCAATTTTTCTCAAACCTGCCAAAAAGCAAGCATCTCGCACCAATTCGGCGGCACGGGCGTGGTCGGGGTGGCGGTCGGTGATGGCATTGGTAAGCACAATTTTAGGCTTATACTGCCTTATTTTTTGAATAATTGCAAGTTGATGCTCTTTATCGTTTCGGAAAAATCCATCGGAAAATTTCAGATTTTCTCGTAAATGTAAGCCTAAAATCTGTGAGGCTTTTTCGGCTTCCTGCTGACGAGTTTGGATATTTCCTCGCGTGCCAAGTTCGCCTTGGGTAAGGTCTATGATACCTACTTTATTGCCTTGTGCTATGTGTAAGGCAAGCGTACCTGAACAGGAAAGTTCGGCATCGTCGGGGTGTGCGGCAAAAACTAAAATATCTAATTGCATTTTTGTTGTTACAACATTATTTGCGGCAATTTACAGAAAAAATACAAAATACGTCATTTGACGTATGGAAAAAATCAAGATAGAATGTCTACTTTGTAAAAAAATCTTATGAGAAACTATTTTTTAACCTTCGCTTGGATAGTTTTAGGATTAGCAACCACCCAAGCCCAAACCGAAATTTTTGAGGCTATTCGCGATGGCAACCAAGAACGCTTTATGCAACTTGTGCAAGACCCTAAAAATGTAAATGCCAGTATAAAATGGCAGGAAAAAACTTGGCTTTACGAAAACTTCACGCCTTTGATGCAGGCTGTTTCGTACCAGAGAGAAGAAATGGTATTGGAACTGCTCAAACGCAAAGCCAAAGCAAATGCCAAATGCAAAGTAATAGAGGGCTATGAAATAGATAAATGCGATGCCAAGGTTACAGGTTATACTGCTTTGCATATGGCGGCGGCAAAAGGCAACGAAAACATCATCAAACTATTGATTAGAGCAGGTGCCGATACTCGTGCCGAAGTAAAAATTAAATTCCGACATAAGGAATGTTACAAAACCAAAGATGGCTGGTTTGTAGAGGAGTTTGTACTGGGTCCGCAGGGCTATGCCGAAACTTTTGGGCAAAATGATGCCGCCCGTATTATTCGTACCGCCAAAGGCTCTAAATGGATAAAAGAGCCGATAAAATAATTCATTAACCTATTTAATCAATTTAATATGCTCAAAACATCATTCTTGGGCTTATTTTTAGCCTTTAGCTTACAAACCTTTGCCCAAACCCTACCCGAGCTTATTCCCTACCGAAAAGGCAATATGTGGGGCTTTTGCTCGCCTGATAAAACCATTAAGATTGCGTGCAAATATGAAGAGGTTAGCGAATTTAGAGAAAATCTGGCGGCTGTACGAATCAACAAAAAATGGGGTTTTATTGATAAATCAGGGAAGGAGGTTGTTGCTTGCAGATACGAATCTGTTGGCGATTTTACAGAAGGTTTGGCAAAAGTAAAACTGAATAAGCAATGGGGCTTTATTGACCCCACAGGCAAAGAAGTGATATCCTTGCAATATGAAGAGGTGGGCGATTTTTGCGAGAACTTAAAAAAGAATTGTAGTGGCTTAGCACGCGTAAAACGCAACAAGAAATGGGGTTTTATTGATAAATCGGGCAAAGAGGTGATTGCTTGCCAATACGAATATGCAGGGTGTATGTGTGAAAATCTGGCAGCTGTGCAAATTAACAAAAAATGGGGATTTATCGATAATACAGGAAAAGTTGTTATTCCAGCTCAATTCGAGAGTTCTCTTTCCTTCAATGAGGGCTTTGCTGCTGTAATGAAAAATAAAAAATGGGGTTTTATTGATAAAAAAGGAAAAGAAATAATTGCTTGCCAATTTGATGATGCAAGATGGTTTTTTGAAGGATTAGCCGCCGTAAAACTTAATGATAAAGGTTTTGTATTCATAAACCGCTCCCTAAAAATAGTCGTTCCCCCTTACGAACAGGCTTTGAGCACTCTCTCTTACGAAGAAGCTACGTTTTTTAATGAAGGACTTGCTCCCATAAAAAGTTTTGGTAAATGGGGATTTATTGATAAAACAGGAAATGAAGTTATTCCTTGCAAATACGGTTATGCGTGGAGTTTTGTCAATGGCATTGCAAAAGTTTCTTTGAAAAATGGTAAAACTTTCTACATAGACCGCAACGGCACCGAATATTTTGAACCCTAATACTTTTATTCCTTAAAACAAAAATTTAAGATTATGAAGAACACATTTTTTGCCCTGATTTTGATGTTTTTAACACCTATCTGGGCTTTTTCGCAAAACGAATCGGCTGTGAGAATGGCTGAAATAGAAACTAATACCTATAACACTGAAAAAGTGATAGAAAATTCCGCTGCTCAATTTTTTATTCAACCACAGCCCCCTATTTCAGTTAAACAAATTGAACCCCTGAAATTTTCCAAAAAACTTACTAATGAAAAGATTTTAGTAAAACCTGCTATATCAGGAAAATTCCTTGCCAAAATCAAGAAAAACCTAAAACATCAAAAACCCGAACAAACCCATAAAACCACAAAAGGTGGTAAGTTTTGGGCTATTTTGTTCGGACTGGTTTCTATTGTTACTTTTTTGCTTTTATTTTCGGAGCAATCGTGGGCATACTGGTTTATTTCAATGATAAGTATGACCATTGCTCTACTTATCAATTCTGATGTTGCAGAAATTTTAGCAATTATTTCTTGCATAGTTTGCTTGGTACTTATCATTATCGGACTGACCACCGCTAATGCTATGGCTCTACTTTTAGGCTTGCTGATGCTTATTTACGTTGCCGCAATGATTGGATTAACCTAATAAACATAAATTTACAATTCTTATGAAAAAACTTTGTTTGATTTTCAATATTTGTTTGATTGGGTTTTTGAGCGTTCAAGCTCAAAACAATATTCCCAAAGCCCCCAACAAAACCGATACGCAAGGACGCAGACAAGGCAAATGGGTTATCCTTTTTGACAAAGATTGGAAGGTTACAAGTAGCAATGATGTTGCTTATTACAGAATGACTGAATACAAAGAAGGAAAGCCCATTGGGAAAGTAAGGGATTACTATGCTCACAATCACAAAATACAATTTGAAGGCGAAATGATTGATGACACCCCACAACAAGAAGTAATGAAAGGCTTGTGTGTCTGGTATTATGATACAGGTCTAAAAATGCAAGAAGCCCGCTACAACGACAAAGGCAATATGCTTGAACGCAAAAACTATGACGAAAATGGCAAACTTATTCCTGCCGAACAAGTAAAAGCACAAGAAGATTTACAAAAGGGAATACAACTCAACCAAGAAGGCAAATATCAGGAGGCTTTGCAATACTTAGAAAGTGCTAAAAAAGTTTTGAACAAAGAAAATTTTGGCAACTACTATCATTTTTTGCTCGGTAGTTTGGTAATCTCTACACAAAACCTCAAAATGTGGGGAAAAGCCTCGCAGTACGCCGATGAATATCTTGCCGTTCTGAAAGAGAAATTTGGCGAAAACGATAAAAACTACGCAGAGGCAATAATGGATATAGCTTTCATTTACGAAATGGCAAACGAATTTCAGAAAGCCGAGCAATGCTACCTTTTTATGCTTCGCTATGTAGAAAAAACACAGGGCAAGCAATCCAAAGCATACGTTGCACAACTCAACAACCTTGCCGCTACCTATTTTCTGAAAAATGATTTCAAAACGGCACTCAAATATCTGCAAGAAAACAAAGATATTTCTGCCAAAGTCAATGGAAATAAAAGCACAGACCACGCCCTAATCCTTGAAAATATCGGGCAATGTTATCGGTATGTGAAAGACTGCAAAAACGCCAAACCTTATTTGCAAGAGGCAATGGAAATATTCAGAGAGCAAAAAGGAACAAGTAGCAAAGAATACCAACGTTGCCAAAAAGCAATGAGTGATTGTCAGTAAATCAAAAAATTACAATTTTTTAGTTTAGATTATGGTTTGAAAGGCTCTTTCAAAATCAAAAAACATTCAACTATGAAAATAATCTGCTTTTTCGGGCTTTATCTTTTGGCTGTGTGCAATCTTTCAGCCCAAGATTGGCAAACACAATTCAAGCAAGGCGTGAGTGCCTATCAGGCAAAAAATTACAAAGAAGCTATCAGTCAATTTTTTTACGCCAAACAAGGAGCTATTGACTATGTAGGGAAAAATAATATCAACTATTATTACATTGTAACGCTTTTAGGCAGAGCCTACGAAGACAATTTGCAGTACAAAGAAGCAGAAAAAGAATTTCGGGAAGCCTACGAGATAGCAAAAACTATCTTTCCTCAAAATCAGGAAGGTTTTTTGGAAATGGCGGCTCACAATCTTGGAAAAAACTATTATTTGCAAGAAAATTACGCCGAAGCCGAAAAATACACCCAAGAAGCCTATCAGCTCAACAAGTCTGCCCCTGAAATAGACCTTTCCATTTACAATACCTTGGGGGCAATCTGCAAAGAACAAGGAAAATTTGAGGAAGCTGAAAAGTATTTTAGAGAAATAATGAAAAGAACTAATCCCGAAAAACCGCTTTTCTACCCTGCCCTGAACGGATTAGCTTCGGTTCTGTATAAGCAAGGCAAATTAAAAGAGGCCGAAGAAACTTTTTTACAGCTCATTAAAGAAACCCGAAATAAATTTGGCGAAGATGCAAGATATGCCAACTACTTGTATAATATTGGTACTTTTTACCGAAATACCTATCAATTTACCAAAGCCGAAAACTACCTAAAAACGAGCCTTTCTTTGCAAGAAAAACTTTTGGGCAAGAAGCACCCCGATTATGCACTTACCTGCTCGCAATTGGGCTATGTGTATCAGGACTTGGGCAAATGGCAAGATGCCGAAAAACTCTTGCAAGAAGCCACAAATATTTTCAATGAAAGAAACGATAAACTCAATTATATCCTTTCGCTCAATAGTCTGGGTAGTTTGAAAGAGCATCAGGCGTTTTTTGTTGAAGCCGAAAAGCTCTACAAAGAAGCTCAACAACTCTGCGAACAGCACTTCGGTAAAGAAAAAAGCACTTATGCCACCATTTTAGGCAATTTAGCAGGTTTATATTTCAAGCAAGGAGCATACAAACAAGCCGAACCACTTTTAGCTAATGTTTTAAGCATCAAAGAAAAAGTTTTTGGCAAAAATAGCCCCGAATACCACATAAGCCTGATGAATTATGCCGTGCTAAAAAAAGAACTCGGTGCAACAGAAACGGCAGAAAAAGACCTAATGAAATGTGCCGATTACTTTCAGAAAAATGTGGGGAAAAATACGCCTTATTATATTTCTGTTTTGCAAAATTTGGCTGTTATTTATACCGAAAAAGAAAGTTTTTTGCAAGCCGAAGAGAAATATTTAGAAGCTCAAACGATTTGCCAAAAAGTTTTTGGAGAGCGAAGTTCCAATTATATTGAACTTCTCAACAATTTTGCTCAATTCTATATTACGCTTGGCAATTTAGAGAAGGCTTTAGACTTGTATCAGCAAATTTTGTCTTTATCCGAACAGATTTGGGATAGAAATCATATCAGATATGCCAATGCGATTAGTTATGTTGGATATATTTTTGCAATGACAGGCAATTACGAGGAAGCTGAAAAATTGGGCTTGAAAAGTTGGGAAATCGCACAAAAATACTATGGTGAAAATCAGCCTGAACTACTTTCTATACTCAACAATCTTGCCTATACGCTTTCCGAAGCCAAAAAATACAAAGAAGCCTCTTTCTATTTGGAAAAGGCTAAAAGTGTAGCCGAAAAACTTTATGGCAAAGAAAATATTTTTACAGGGGTAGTTTTCAATAATGTAGGCACAAATTTTATCCGAGCAGGCGAGTATAAGAAAGCTCAACCTATACTCCTTGAATCCTTGCAAATCCAAGAAAAAATTTATGGCAAAGAACATCAAACTTATCTGACTGCCGAACAGAACCTTGCTTGGCTACATAGCTTGCAAAATAATTTCTCGGAAGCCGAAAAAATCTATCAAAGAAATTTAAGTAAGCAAATAGAACGAATTTTTCAGATTTTCCCCATACTTTCAGAAAATGAAAAAATTAGTTTTGTAAGAAATCAACAAAGATTTTTTGAAAATTACATAGATTTCTGCATTCGTTATCCTTCGTATAAGCCCAATATTTACGCAGATTTGTTGGATTTTCGCCTGCTTACCAAAGGAATGATTGCGGAGGCTTCACAAAATTTACAGAAAAAAGTGATAGCTCTCAAAAACCCTCAAATTACCCAACTCTACAACCAATGGCTCGCTAAAAAAAATGAGTATCTAAAACTTTTGAACGCACCTGTTTCCCAAAAAAGCGATACCCAAATCAAACAAGTTACAGAAGAACTTAATTTTTTGGAAAAAGAACTTTCTAAAAAGGTAGATTTAGGCAAAACACCCAAAAAATACTCTTGGAAAGACATTCAAAAACAGCTAAAAAATGATGAGATTGCTATTGAGGTTATCAGAACGCTGACACAAAACCCTACCAATCGTCAGAAAACAGATACTGCTTATGTTTTTTTAATCATTACTACCCAAACCAAAGAAGCCCCCGAATTATTACTTGCCCCAAATGCCTCACTTTTAGAAACAGAACAATTAGCCCTCTACGGCAATGTGATAGAAACTCGTAAAACACAATTTTATCAGGAGTTGTACGACAACTTTTGGGGAAATATCATCAAAAAAAGTAAGGTTTTACAAAGCACAAATTTCAAGAAAATCTATTTTTCACCCGATGGCGTGTATCATAAAATCAACTTGGCAACTCTTTATGATGAAACCAAAAAGCAATTTTTAGGAGAGTTTTTGCAAATTTATCAACTCACCAACTTGAAAAAGTTAATAGAAACTGATAATCTTTCAGTTTCCAATAAAAATGCTTTTCTCGTAGGCTATCCTGATTATCAAGGAACTGACGAAAAACAAGAAAAACCCGAAAATAGAGGGTATAGTACTAAAATCACTAACAAAGAAAAGCAAAAACTTTCTCGTTTCTTAGATTTTGAAAGTGTAAGCTATTTGCCCGGTACGAAAAAAGAAACAGATAAAATTGCTGATATTTTGCAGAAAAAGGGCTTACAAGTAAATCTGTTACAAAGCAAGCAAGCTACCGAAGAAGCTATCAAAAAAGTATCTAATCCACAAATTTTGCATATCGCCACACACGGATTTTTTTTAGAAGATGTAGATACGGGTTCAGAACTTGATGTAAAGCAAAGTTTGGTGAATAAAAATCCTCTTTTGCGTTCGGGTTTGCTACTGGCAAATTGTAGCAAAAGTTTAAGACAGGGCGAGTTAAACTCCGAAAAAGAAGATGGTATCCTGACGGCTTACGAAGTAGCTCAGTTGGAATTACAAAATACTGCTTTGGTGGTGCTTTCTGCTTGCGAAACAGGTTTAGGAGCAATTTTGAATGGGGAAGGAGTTTTTGGTTTGCAACGTTCATTTTTTCAGGCAGGGGCTAAAAATCTGATTATCTCGCTGTGGAAAGTAGATGACGAAGCTACGCAAAAGTTTATGGAGATGCTCTACGAAAACTGGCAAAACAAAGGTATGAGCCTACAAGAAAGTTTTTATGAAGCTCAAAAAGCTATTCGTCAGCAGTATATCCACCCCAAATATTGGGGGGCATTTGTGTTGGTGAAGTAAATTTTAAACTTAATATGATGTAATTTCATAATATCTTACAACTCCTTACAACTTTTCTTTGAGTTTTTTGTTTATTTTTGTGGTAAATTTTTTGTTTATGCAAGAAACGCAAAGCCACAGCAAATTTTTGTATTGCCCTTCGCTTACAAAGTATCAACGCAGGCAAACGATTGAAGTAAAAATTGGAGATGTACCTTTGGGCGGTAATAACCCCATTCGGGTGCAAACTATGACCATTTCCGATACAATGAATACCCCTGCGGTAGTAGCGGAATGTATTCGCCTGATTGAGGCTGGCTCCGAATACATACGTATTACCGCACCAAGTATTAAAGAAGCTGAAAATTTACAAAATATAAAAAAAGAACTACGAAAATTAGGTTACACTACTCCGCTTATTGCTGATATTCATTTCACGCCCAATGCCGCCGAACTTGCGGCTCGCATTGTAGAAAAAGTACGTATCAATCCGGGAAATTTTGCTGATAGAAAACGCTTTGAGATTATAGAATACACCGAAGCCGAATACCAAGCCGAACTTGAACGCATCAGAGAAAAATTTGTGCCATTACTTAAAATTTGTAAAGAATATGGTACAGCTTTGCGTATCGGTACGAATCACGGCTCACTCTCCGATAGAATTATGAGCCGCTACGGTGATAACCCTTTGGGAATGGTAGAATCTGCTTTGGAATTTTTGCGTATTGCCGAAGATGAAGGTTTTTACAATATTGTGCTTTCAATGAAAAGTAGCAATCCGCAAGTAATGGTGCAGGCATACAGGCTTCTGGTACAACGCCTCCAAGAAGAAGGCTTAAAGCCCTATCCTTTACACTTGGGCGTAACCGAGGCAGGCGATGGCGAAGATGGTAGAATAAAATCTGCCGTAGGCATTGGAACTCTCTTGGAAGATGGATTAGGCGATACAGTGCGAGTTTCGCTCACCGAAGACCCTGAATATGAAATTCCCGTAGCCAAAAAACTCGTTAATCGCTATACAGAACGAGAAAAACTACAAAAGCCCATTCCTGCTATTGAAAACTACCCTATCAATCCTTTTGCCTATCATCGTCGCGAAACCTGCGAAATTTTGAATATTGGGGCGAAAAATGTCCCTCGTGTGATTGCTGATTTTTCCACCTTTGAAAAAATTGAAATGGACGATTTGAAAAAAATTGGACATTTCTATCTCCCTGCTACCGACAAATGGGCAATGAATGACCTTGGAGCAGATTTTTTGTATTTAGGCAACAAATCTGTTCCTTTTATGCTTCCTAATGGTTTGCAAGCAATACAAGATTATCAAGTTTGGCTAAAGCAGAAAACTGAAAAGGCTTATCCTCTTTGCAATCTAACCGAATATCTTTCTTGTAATGATTTCTCCCCCACACTCAATTTTCTTTTGCTTGATGTAGATAGTACAGATTTACAAGGGGAACTGCTTCATCGCTTGCAAAATGAAAAAAAGTCTTGGGTAATGGTTTTGAAAACAGGTAATCCTCACGCTTTGCCTGCTGTTAGGGCATTAGTTGTAAGGCTCATACAAAATCGCATTGATTTACCTGTAATAATTTGGCGAAGCTATTGCACCCAAGATTTGGAACAATTACAAATTGATGCCTCTACCGATATAGGAGGCTTGCTATTAGACGGATTAGGCGATGGCTTGATGATTTCCGTGCCTAATGAGCTAATCTCAGAAGGCAATAGTCTGGCATTTGGTATTTTGCAAGCTACACGCACACGCATTACAAAAACCGAATACATTTCTTGCCCAAGTTGTGGCAGAACGCTTTTTGATTTGCAAGAAGTTACTGCTAAAATTCGCAAACGCACCGACCACCTCAAAGGTGTCAAAATTGCTATAATGGGCTGTATTGTAAATGGACCCGGCGAAATGGCAGATGCCGATTATGGCTATGTAGGTTCGGGCAAAGGCAAAATTTCTTTGTATAGGGGCAAAGAAATAGTCAAACGCACCGTAGCCGAAGAAAATGCCCTTGATGAACTCATTAACCTCATCAAAGAAGACGGCAAATGGATTGAACCTGTCTGATATTAGCTTTTTCGGTGAGATAACTCATTTTTTTGCAAAAATAGACTTTCTAAATTTTGCAAAAAAATGATAAAACTATGGCTAATGTTGCTCAAAAAAACAACTTCGTTCAAGAAAAGAACCTGCACATTCCCAACAAAGAATGGAGAAATGCCTTCGTTTCTTTGTTTATCAGTTTTATAGGCTTTGTGGTAATGTCCTTGCCCTTTTTAGATGAAGATACTTTCAAGAAGTTTATCGGACCTATGGTCTTTTTGGGCTTATTCGTGGGAGTTACTTTTATTATCATTTTCTTTTTGTTCAGAAGAAGAGCCTTACTGCTTGACGAAATTCGTCAGGGCAGAAACATTCTAATCCATTGGAAATATGACAAACCCACTTGGGAAAAATTTATTCAAAAAGATACTAATGAAAAAGAAAAGTCTGCTAAAGCCCTATTGAAAGTAATGACCCTTATTATGATTATCGTTTCTTTGGTTTTTCTGATAGGCGATGAATTTAGCCAAGAATCGATACAAACCTTCTTTGTAATTTTTTCTGTTTGGATTTTAATATTATTAGCCTATTCCTACAATAAGGTAGTTCTGAACAACAGAAGAAAAAAAGAGGGGGAAGTAATTATTTCCCCGAATGCCCTTTGGCTAGCGGGGCAGTTTCACGCTTGGAGGGGCTATGGCTCTCGTTTGGAAGAAATTGTCTATGACGAAAAAGAAAATATCCTCACGCTTTGTTATTCTTACAAAGTAAGGCACGGCAGAAGTACAGAAACTTTTGACCTTCCCGTTCCTGCCAATAAAGAAGCAGAAGCAATCAACCTGATAAAATTTTTTAACGATAATTTTAGGAATGATTAAAACATTTTGCTATTTTTAGCAAAAATACCACGCAATATGATTTCAGCTATTTTGCTTCGGAAAAACCTCATAGTACCCTTTATTATACTTGCCTTCGGGCTAATGAGTGCTTTTGTCATTGCACCCGAAACTGCCCAAAAAAGTATCTCGCAAGAGTATGATACTTTCTTGAAAGACACTTATCTAAATTTCACAAAAAAATGTGAAAAGGTGTTTAATATAGTGCAAGAAAGCAGTATTCAGGATTTAAAGAAGGACTTACAGATAATAGAAAAAGAAATAGAAAGAGCCTTGATAATAAAAGATAAGGCTATTCAAACGGGTAAATGGCAAGACCTTGCTTATGCCTATGATAACTTAAAAAGACTTCAAAGCCGCATTAGTACCTTCTCGCTAAATCACAAAGGCATTTTTTATATTTTTGAAACGCTTGAAAAAAATTGGGCAAAATGGAAAAAGCTCATATCTGACTCGCAAGCAAAAATTTCTACGTTACAAAGCCAAACTAATCAATATTCGGGTAGAGAAAAAGAATATTTGCTTTCCGCTTGGAAGTTTTATGAAGAAAACGAACAGAAACTTGGACAAAACCTATCATTTATTGAAAAAATCAATCAGGGCTTGCCTTTATCTGAAAAAATAAGCCTATACAACTTAAATGCCATTAACACCAACACAGAATTTCTCATCAATCAGCATAATGCAGAAACTGAACGTTTGGAACGCTGGTTAAAAGACTTCGCTCAAATAGAAACTGCAACTACCAATCGTGTATTAAGCTACGGCAAATCTATTCAAGAAATTAAAAAGCGAGTAGATTCTATTTCTACCGCAGATAAAATTTTCAATCGCCATACAGCCTTACGCAAAACAGACTCTTTACTTACCATTGCCCAAAATACCTACAACAAAGCCTATCCGTATTTTACAAGCAGAGATTTTCTTTCTGCCTACATCACTTTGGACAACCTAATCGCTATTGAACCAGCTTTGCAGAATGAATTTGCTACACAAGTAGAGCAGTACGAAACATTCAAATCGCAATATGATGACATCAACAAAGAGTTGGCAGAAATCAAAAAAAATGGCTCTACCAATAAAGATTATCAAGACGCTTTGGCTTCGCATAATTTAGCTCTACAATATGCAATGATGGCAAATTGGGCTATGGCACAAAACCATTTGCAAAAAAGCTCACAATTTTCCGAAAAAGCTTATAGCTATACTTTCAAGCGTAGCTCACCACGCAGAGATTATTATTCAGGTGGCTCTTCGGGTAGCGATTATTCTAAAAGCAGTGGTGGCTCTTCTTACTCTTCCAAGCGTTCCAGCAGTAGTTCATCATCAAATAGCTACTCTTCCAGCAAAAAATCTGACAGCCGCTCTTGGAGTAGCAGTAGTAGCAGAAAATCATCAAGTTCAAGTAGTAGCAGTAATAGCTCTCGCCGTTCAGACTCTCGCTCTTGGGGCAGTAGAAGTGGCGGCAGAAGAAGATAAATCTATTTACCATTCAATAAATCAAAATGGAACAGGCTTATTTTAGTTTTTATGTGGGCTGGGTAGCCATTATTGCAGGTGCAGTTTGGCTTTCTTGGCGTATTTACAAAAATTACAAAATTGAAAAACAAAAAACTGACGAAATCAAACTTCAAGAAAAAAGAAAAATGGAATTTTACAACAAACCCCTACTGGAAAAATTGGAATTGCTCCAAATCAATGATATTTTGGTGTATTGGAACAACAATTACCAAGTAATTGGTAAAAGCAAACTGATAGAAATGACTTGGGACGAGTACGATAACCATATTGCCACAGGCAGATTTTTTCCCATTATTTGTTTAGACCAAAATCGTTATTTGGTTAGTATGCCCAAAGGCGAAGGCATTGATATTGTTTGGTTTTTTATGGAAAAAGAAGCTCTTTCCTCTTCGCTTACGCCGTTTTTTGAGGGTACAGACGAAAATCCCGGTCCCGCTATGATTTTTGCCGATAGCGAGCAAACTGCTTATGTTACTTTCGCTTTGCCCGGTAAGACCGAAAAATGGCAAATGACCGATATTGGCAGTTTCTTTTTTGAAGGGCAAGGCGTTACGTTTATGCGTGGCAAAGGTGAAGCCAGACACGTTTTGGCTCAAAGTACCGAAAACCCCAAACGCTATATGCTGTTCTTTGATGTCATTGAAGGCAATGGTACAGATACCTTACTGGTTGGTGAAAACATCAATCCAGAAATGGAAATTGAGTATGTATTGCGTTAGGAATCACGTAATTTTATTATGACTGATAGCTTTTTGACGAGAGCAACGAAAACGCCCAAGTTGCTCTATTCTTTTTTGTAGATGCTTGGTTTTTCGGCTATTCATTCGTTTTCGCCAGTGTTTCCAAGAACTTTTTTTCATTTCGCTACGCATTAGTCCAATCACTTCTTGTTCTTTCAAGCCAAATTGAGCCTCAATCGCCTCAAAAGGAGTGCGGTCTTCCCAAGCCATTTCTACAATTCTATCTATTTCAGCAGGCGAAAGATTATACTTTGGGTTAGTTTTCATTATAGCTACGCAACTTTTTACTCAAAACTATGGCTCATCAGAAATTGTTGCAAAAAACTTTCGGTATTGTGTGGATAAATCTGAAAATAACGCTCCGAAACAGCTTCAAAAATCATCTGTCGTAGAGCTTCAATATTTTCTTGCTTTGCGGCTGAAATAAAAATGCTATTCTCATTTTTCTTTTTGGCATAAATTTCCTGCAAATGCAAAGGGGCTTCATCAGGAATAGCCTCTTGGTAAATTTTTTCACGCAAAACATCTATCTTGTTGAAAATAGTAATGATTTTCTTATCCACCGCCTTGATTTCGGCGAGCGTTTGCATTACTACTTGCATTTGCTCTTCAAAAGAAGGGTGTGAAATATCCACCACGTGCAGTAAAATATCAGCCTCAACAATTTCAGCAAGGGTAGATTTGAAACATTCTATCAGAGTTGTAGGCAATTTACGTATAAAACCTACTGTATCGGAAAGCAAAAAAGGTACTCTGTTCCAAACTACCTTCCGTACCGTAGAATCTACGGTAGCAAAAAGTTTATTTTCGGCAAAAACGTTGCTTTTAGAAAGCAAGTTCATCAGTGTAGATTTTCCTACATTGGTATAACCCACAAGAGCTACTCTCACCATTGCATTGCGAGCCTTTCGGCGGGTTTGGCTTTGGCGTTCAATGTGAGCGAGTTTATCTTTCAGAAGGGCAATTTTATCATTGACGATACGGCGGTCGGTTTCTAATTCCTTTTCACCGGGTCCTCTCATACCTACTCCCCCACGTTGCTTGCTCAAATGCGACCACATACGTGTCAGGCGAGGCAAAATATACTGATACTGAGCAAGTTCTACCTGAATTTTCGCTTGTGCCGTTTGGGCTCTTTGTGCAAAAATATTGAGTATGAGCAGACTTCTGTCTAAAATCTTGCACTTCAAGATAGCTTCCAGATGTTTTACTTGTGAGGGTGTAAGTTCATCGTCAAAGATGATTGTATCAATTTCGTTTTTTTGAATAAAGTCTGCTATTTCCAAAATTTTACCTTTACCCAAAAACGTTTTGGCATCAATTTTCTGCAAATTCTGAACAAACCGCTTGACAACTTCCACATTAGCAGTTTCGGCAAGAAAGGCAAGTTCATCAAGGTACTCTTGGGTTTGCTCTCTGCTCTGCTCGGGGGTATGAATAGCGGCAAGCACTGCTCTTTCTTTCTTTTTGGCGGTTTGAATGTAATTTTTCTTTTCTATCATACGAATTTTTATGCAAAATTTTCTTTTGTTGGGGCTTTTTTTCGTGAAAAAACGTTTTTATATTTGAAACGAAACAAAAATTTTTGTTGCAATTTTTTCAAATATTTTACACTTTTGTAGCAAATTTAGCACAAAAATTGTAGCTTTGCCGTATCAACCTTATAGATTTTTCGTTTTTTGGTGGTAAATTATGAAAACCCGCTATTGTTTTAGCCTTACGCTATGGTTCTTGATGCAATCTTTTATTGCCTTCTCCCAAGAATTGGTTGTAAAAGGAACGTATCAAGGGAAAAATGTGTATATTCACAATCCTCTTACCGCAGACCAAAGAACTTTTTGCATTCAATCGGTTTATTTGAATGGAAATGTTGTTATCAAATCCCCTCGCACCAGTTCTTTTGAAGTAAATTTGTCTTCGCTTGCTATTGGTAGTGCCGTAGAAATTAAGATTATACATTCCGAAGGCTGTAAGCCGAAAATCATTAACCCTTGGGTACTCAAAGGGCAAGGCAATTTCAAATTTACTAGCGTAAGTGCTGATGAAAAAAGCCTTACGTGGTCGGTAGAAGGAGAAACTGCCAATAGTGTGTATTACATAGAGCGAATGGTGAATAATAATTGGACGAATGTAACTACTTTGCAAGCTCAAAATCCTCAAAATACCAACACTTATACTTTGCCCATTAGCCACAATGTAGGTTTGAACAAATATCGCATCAAACATCAAGAAAGAAGCGGACAGATTACTTATTCCAACGTTTTGGATTATAGTTTTACGCAAGGAATGGTAAAATTTTATCCACGTAATGTAAGCAATAAAATTTATTTTACTGCCGTAGTAAGCTACGAAATCAGCAATACCAAAAAAGAAGTCTTGAAAAAAGGCAAAGGTAAAGAAGTTGATGTAAGCAACCTTTCTCGTGGTGTGTATTATGTTTCTTTTGATAATCGTACCGAGCAATTTTTGAAAAAGTAAATTGTTTTTTCAGGAAGTTGCTTTTTCAAGTCGGGCTTTGCTTTCTGCGAAGCCCGACTTATTGTTTCATTGCAAAACCTTTCAAAATTTTCTTTCTTTTCTGCAAAAGATTTGTAATTTTGTTGTGCCAAAGGTTAAATTTTTTCAGAATGAACAACCATTACAACGTTTCCAAACGACTGACTATCATTTACATTACGGCTTTAAGTATTATAGCTTTGGTTACTATTTTGAGTTATATTTTTGTCAATCAAAATTTAGTTTCAGACCCTAATGACCCTTCCGATAAACGCTCTCATATTGGTAGAATGATAAATTTCAACGGAGCTTGTGCTACCTATGCCCAAGAAATAGCCTTGCAAACCCTGCTCATTTCCAAAGTACCCACTACCGATTCAGCTCGTAATATTTTAGAACAAATAGAATTTGATTTTGAATTGCTCCAAAAAGCCTACAAAGGTCTCAAAGAAGGTGATGAAGACTATGGCTTGAACAAAGATTTTAATACTGATGAAATTAAAGCTGATTTTCAGAATACCGACCTCTACTACGAGCCTTTTAGCAAGCAAATCAAAGAAATCTTGCAAATGGGAAAAGAATTTCTCCCCAAAGATAGCCTTCTGTTTTTTGCAAAGGTAAAAAATATGCAACCCCAAGTTACAGAAACAGCACGCGATTTTTCTAACCGAATGTTGGATTTGAGTTTTGCATACGACCAAAAAGCCGCCGATGAAATTGCATACTGGGGTAAAGTTGAGCTATGGCTTACTATTTTTGCCTTGCTGGTACTACTTATAGAAGCCTTTTTTGTTTTTCGCCCTGCTGTAAGCACGCTCAATACCTATGTAAAAGAAATTGAAGCTAAAAACAAAAGCCTACAAGAGGCTTACGATAGAATAAAAGCCAACGAAAACCAACTTCGCCTCAATGCTGAAAGTTTAGCAAAAACGAATGCAGATTTGCTCAAATCACAGCAAGAACTTCGCGAAGCAAATCTAATGAAAGACAAATTTTTTTCTATCATAGTTCACGACCTCAAAAGCCCTCTCAATTCGCTGAAAGCTATGGTAGGTTTGCTCACCAAGTTTTCGGATAAGCTCACTACTGAAGAAATACAAAAAACTGCCCAAGACTTGGATAAATCCATAGACGGCTTGTTTGATTTCATCAATAACCTACTGACTTGGGCAAAAGTACAAATGCAAGAAATGAACTTTGAATCCAAAGCATTTGATTTGCGAGATTTAATTGATAAGCAACTCAAATTGTTCAAAGTCTATGCTCAATCCAAAAATATAACGCTCAAATATGCTATTCCCAAAAATAGTGTAGTTTTCGCCGACCCCAACTATACTGATTTAGTTATCCGTAACCTCGTTTCTAATGCAATGAAATTCACGCCTTCGGGAGGAGAAATCAAGGTGAGTGCAAAAAATAAAGGAAATTTCGTGGAAATATCGGTGAGTGATACAGGCGTAGGCATAGAACCCGGCATTTTGAAAAATCTCTTTAATTGGAACAACAAACACATCACTTCGGGTACTTTGGGCGAAAGAGGCACAGGTTTGGGGTTGGTACTTTCCCGAGAGTTTGTGGAAAAAAGCGGTGGCACGATTTATGCAGTCAGCGAAGTAGGAAAAGGCTCAACCTTTACCTTTACGCTACCAACTTATCAAGAAACATAAATTTTTAACCTCAAAAAAAGAACACCTATGAAAAAACTTTTAGCTTTATTGTTTTTCTCTATATTTTGGCTACATATCCAAGCTCAGCCGCTCCATAAAATTCAAGAGCAGTTTGGAGATTTGTACCAAAAAATGGCACAAGAGGGTAAAAATAAAAATTATGCCCAAGCCTGTACCTTCGGCTCGGAGGCAGAGCCACTTGCCGAAAAAGCCTTAGAAAGCAATCAAGAAAAGATTGCCTCATTCTACTACAACTTTGCAGGTTTTTGTGCCGCCGCAGGCGAAGCCGAAAAAGCCGAAAAAGCCTACAAACAATGTTTGGCTATTCGCAAAAAGGCTTTGGGCGTTCAACACCCCGACTACATCAAGACCGTAGATAAACTCGCTCAATTCTACACCCAAACCAACCGACAAGCCGAAGCAGACAAACTGCTTGCCCAACTCAAAAAAGAGCAAAATACCACTACGGCTCAAAATTCTACCAAAACCGATACACAAAACTCCGACACCGCACCCCAAGGAGCAGAAAGCCCCGAATTTGCCAAAACACTTACCAATCAGGCTCTCACGCAAATAAAAGCACGTAATTTTAAGGAAGCGGAAAAAAATCTTACTCGTGCCATAGGTATTTATCAAAAAAATAATCTCCAAAATACCGATTTTGCAACAGCCTCCGATGCCTTCGGTATTGTAATTGTAAGCCAAAAAGGTAGTTACAAAGAAGCTATCCCACATTTTGAAAACGCCTACAACATTCGCAAAAAAGAACTCGGCGAAAATCATCAGCTCAGTCAAGAATCAGCTTTCAATTTAGCCGTATGCTATACACAAACTCGTCAGTATCCCAAAGCCCAAGCACTTTTTGAAAATATTTTACAAAACTTTGAGAAAAGCAATCAGCAAAGTTCGCCTAAATATCAAGAAACACTTATTTCATTAGCAGGTTTATATTTAGATGGCAAAAATATCACAAAAGCTGACCCCCTTTTGCAAAAAGCCTATCAGATTGAGCAAAAAAACAGCCAAAAAAGCCCTCAATATGTAGATTTACTCAATGATTTGGCTCGTTTAGAATTTATCCGTAAAAACTATCACGTTGCCGAAAATTATTACCGAAATGCCATAGAACATTACACCGCTACCAAAAATCAAAATACCTTAGAGTATGCCACAGCTCTAACCAATTTGGGAAATATTCTTAAAGAACAAAACAAAAACGTTGAAGCCGAAAAAACCTATCAGCAAGCACAACAAGTGTTAAAGGGATTAAAACAAGAAAAATCGCCCGAATTCTTGGAAATCAGTATGCACTTAGCGGAACTCTTATCCAAAAGAGGTGAAAACGAAAAAGCCATCAAGACTTATCAGCAAATTTTACCACAACTCAAAGAATTGGTTGGCGAAAATCACCCTTACTACTGGAAAAGTTTAGCCAATGTAGCCGATTGTTTTGCCGCTTTACGCAAATACAAAGAAGCTCGCCCCTACTACGAACAACTTATCAATAATTCTGCGGCTCAAAGTTCGCCCAATTACCCTGTTTGGCTTATCAATTTAGGTGGTTTTTATTACGAAACAGGCAAATACCAAGAATCTGAAAAATTATTTATCCAAGCCTTGCAAAGCTATGAATCGCAAATGCAGGGTGTAGAAGTAGATTATATTGAAACTTTGGAAATTGTTGCCAATTTGTACAAAAATCAAGGTCGCTTTACAGAAGCCGAAAAACTTTACAGCAAAGCCATTGATTTTTGTAAAAAGCAATTCGGCGAAAAACACTTCACTTTTACCACATTACAAAACAATTTAGCTAAACTTTACAAATCGCTCGGACGCTACGAAGATGCCGAACAAATCTACAAACAAGCCCTTGCTCGCTTTACCAAAGCAGATGAAAACAGCACCGCATATGCCCAACTGCTCAACGATTATGCCGTATTGTACAGCGATGCGGGCAAGTTCAAAGAAGCTGAGCCCTATTTCGAAACTGCTTTGAGTATTTTTCAGAAACAAACAGGTGAAAAATCTGCTGAATATGCCAATGTGCTTCAGAATTATGGAAATTTGCAAAGAAAAATGGGGCGTTTCAGCGAAGCTATCACCAATTTTCAGAAATGTTTGAGTATCCGCAAAGAAGTTTTGGGCGAACTGCATCCCGACTATGCCGTTACGCTCAATGCACTGGCAAGCCTGTACAAAAAAGCGGGCAACTTTGAAAAAGCTGAACCCCTTTACCAAGAGGCTCTCAATATTCGGAAAAATCTTTTCGGTGAAGAAAATCCTGAATATGCCACCTCTCTGGACAATTTGGCAAACTTTTACCAAAATACACAACAAAATGCCAAAGCCGAACCTCTCTACAAAAAATCTTTGGAAATCCGCAAGAAAATTTTTGGGGCTAATCACCCTATTATTGCCGCAAGTATGAACAATTTGGCGGTGCTTTACACCTCTACCAAGCAATTTGCACAAGCCGAACAATTTTACAAAGATGCTTTGGCTATTCTTAAAACAAATCTGAGCGATAAGCACCCCAACTATTTGGCTACCCTCAACAATTTCTGTATGCTTCTGCAAGAGCAAGGCAAATTTCAAGTAGCTATGCCTCTTTTTCAGCAACTTACACAAAATACGCTCTCACTCATTCAGAAAAATTTTAGCACTTTGAGCGAAAATGAAAAAAGGCAGTTTTGGGCTGTAAATAAGCCTTACTTGGATAATTTTGTGCTTTTTACGGCTAATTGTGTGAAAGGTAAAATTCCTAAAAACGAAGCTCTTGCAGGCGAAGCACTGGATTTGCTCGTAATGACCAAAGGCATTATCCTCAATAGTACAGGAAAAGCTCGTAAAGAAATTTTGACAAGCAAAGACGCCCAACTGCTCGCCCAATATGACGAATGGGTAAAACTGCGTGAAATGATTGCCAAGCTATCCAATTTAGGCACTGCCGAGCTGAAACGCCGAGGTATCAATTTGGATAGTTTGGAAAACAAAGCGAAAAACCTTGAAAAATCTCTTTCAGCTAAATCCAAAGCCTTTGATGAAGCATTTAGTAGCAAAGTTATTTCTTGGAAAGATATTCAGAAACGACTTTCAGATAAAGAGGTATGGTTAGAATTTTTGCGTGTGCAAGGTGAAAATAAAGAAGTTTTGTACGTAGTTTTTGCAGTAAAAAAGGATAGCAAAAATCCTGAAGTGCTTACCCTAAACAATGGAAAAATTTTGGAACAAGAAGAGTTGTATTTTTACAAGAACTCTGCCAAATTCCGAAAAGAAGACAAAGAAAGTTACAAGAATTTCTGGAAACCTTTGGAAACACTCATTGGCAATGCCCAAAAAATTTACTACTCTCCCGATGGTGTTTATTCACAAATCAATCCGCTTGCCCTTTGGGATACCGAAAAAAACGAGTATCTCTGGGATAGAGCTGATATTATTTTTCTAACAAGTGCCAAAGATTTATTAGAAAAATCCACTGCCACCAAACTGCAAGGCAAAGCACTACTTCTGGGTAATCCTTTTTACCAAATTGATAACAATCTAAAAATCAATGCCGATGCTATCAATTTGGACGAGCAGAGTAGTTATTGGATACAAAACCCTGTTTTTATAAGTTTGCCCGCTACCGATAAGGAAATAAGCAATATTGAAAGCATTTTGCAGAAGCTAAACGGCTTGCAAGTAAAAAAACTTTTACGTGCCGAAGCCACCGAAACTAACTTGAAAAAAGAAATGGGGCAGTACAATCTTTTACATTTGGCAACTCACGGCTTTTTCATTCCTTCCGATTTTGAGGAGCGAAGCAATGCTATCATTAGCACCGAAATTGCAGAAGGCTCACAAGAAAGCAACGACCCTCTACTGCGTTCGGGCTTGATACTAGCAGGTGTTACTGATTATTTTGTAAATGCCAAACGCTCCCCCGACCAAGAAGATGGTATCCTGACTGCCTACGAAATTATGAATTTACCTTTGGATAATGTGAATTTGGTAGTGCTTTCGGCTTGCGAAACAGGTTTGGGCAAAGTACAAGCAGGCGAAGGCGTTTATGGTCTGCAAAGAGCCTTCCGAATTGCAGGAGCTAAAAACCTGATTATGAGCCTATGGAAAGTAGATGATACCGCTACCCAAGAACTTATGCAAAGTTTTTATAGCGAACTGCTCAAAAATCCAAATCAAGTACAGGCTTTCAGAAACGCCCAAAAGCAGATACGTGAAAAATACAAACACCCTTACTATTGGGCAGGTTTTGTAATGTTGGGCGAGTAAAATTTTTCAAATTAGGCTTAATGTAGGGCTACAAAGCCCTTTTTTTCTTACTTTTGCAAAAAACAAAAAAATGAAGCTCATCAGTTACTTTTTTCTTATTACTACAACTTGGTATTTGCTTCAAAGTTGTACTCCTTCGCAAGGCAAAAAAGCAACCGATACCACACAAATCAGTAAAGAAATCACGGAACCTATTTTGGTGCTTACGGGTTTTGGCGTAGAGGCTGAAAGCATCACTTTGCCCGAACTGCAAAAGAAGTTTTGTGCAGGCGAAGTCTATGTTTTAGAAAACTCGGCAGAACGAGTAAAAAAGGTATTTTCTTGCAATACAGCCAGCCTCAAAAAATTAAAAAACATTCGTGAATTTGCCCCACTTGCCAAAAACAGCTTGCTACTTGTTTTACTTTCCGAAAGTACGCCGCAATTCAAGGCTCTTGCAATAGATAGCTTGTATTTTTTTCAGAATGCTGAAAAATATCCGCTTTACGCTTGGAGCGAAGCCAAAGAAAAATTTGATTTCAAGCAAAAAATTACCCGCTTCACACTTACAGGCACTACTGCTGTTACGCGTTATATGGGGCGAGCCACCGACCAGTATGGCACCGATTGGCTTTTAGCCAACATTTTGGAAAGAGTAAAAGGAAGCGACTTTTTGCATATCAGCAACGAAGTAAGTGCTACCGAAAAATGTGAGTATGTTCCGGGTATGCGTTTTTGTATGAAAACCAAACATTTGGAAATCTTTACCAAATTGGGGGTAAATATTGTAGAACTGACGGGCAATCATAATTTGGATTACGGCAAAGAGGGCTACATCAAAACTTATGAGTGGTACAAAGCAAATGGTATGCAAATTTTTGGCGGCGGATTGAGCGTAGAAGATGCCTACAAGCCGCTAATTCTTACGCTGAAAGACGGCAAAAAAATTGCTATGGTGGGCTTTAACGAAAGTTGCCCTGTAAATGAATGTGCAGGCAGACGTGGCAATAGCGTAGGAGCGGCAGCTTACGATAGCCTTAAAGTAATGCAAATATTGCAAGATTTACGCAAAAATCCTGATATTAGCTATATCATCGCTTCGGTGCAATTTGATGAAACCGATTCTTATGCCCCTACCAAAAGTCAAGCTAAAATTACTAAGTATCTTTTGGATTGGGGGGCAGATTTTGTGTATGGTTCGCAAGCCCATCAGGTTCAGCAAGTTGAGTTCTACAAAGGCAAACCTATTTTTCACGGCTTTGGCAACTTTCTCTTTGACCAAATCCACCGAATTGGCGTAAGACAAGGGTTTTTCTTGCATACTTATTTTTATCAGGGCAAAATGGTGCAAGCAGTTCCTATTTTTACTTTTACCGCTACCGAACGCCGCCCTGCTTTGGCAAATAACGAGCAAATCCGTGAAATTAAAAAAGTGATTTTCTTGGATAAGCATTTGTATCAATGAATTTTTTGTGAAAAATTCGCCTCATACTAATTGAGTAACAAACAAATTTTTTTATTTTTGGAAAAAATCTAAAACATTTCGTTTGCACATTTTTTTATAGCATAAATTTTGGTATATGGCAGGCATTAAAATTCTCACCGAGCATATCAACGTTCCAGGAATTGAAACCTTTGAGGTGTATCGCAAAATGGGGGGCTATCGTGCCGTAGAAAAAGCCCTTAAAACAATGACACCCGACGAAGTTACCGAAGAGGTCAAAAAATCGGGCTTGCGGGGGCGTGGCGGAGCAGGTTTCCCTGCGGGTATGAAGTGGAGTTTTTTGGCAAAACCCGAAGGCGTACCTCGCTATTTGGTTTGCAATGCTGATGAATCCGAGCCCGGAACTTTCAAAGATAGATACCTGATGAGCCACATTCCTCACGCTCTCATTGAAGGAATGATTGTTTCCAGCTATGCTTTGGGAGCAAGAACTTCTTACATTTACGTAAGAGGTGAAATGCTTTACGTGATAAAAATATTAGAAAAAGCTATCGCCGAAGCCTATAATGCAGGATTTTTAGGCAAAAACATTCTCGGCACCGACTATAGCTTGGATTTGTACGTACACCCCGGCGGAGGGGCTTATATTTGTGGAGAAGAAACAGCTCTTTTGGAAAGTTTAGAAGGCAAACGCGGCAATCCTCGCAATAAACCCCCTTTCCCTGCTGTAAAAGGTTTGTATGGTTGCCCTACGGTGGTAAATAATGTAGAAACCATTGCTTCTGTCTCTTGGATAGTAAATAACGGCGGCGAAGAGTATGCTAAAGTTGGTATTGGCAAAAGTACAGGAACAAAACTCATCTCGGCTTGCGGGCATATCAATAAACCCGGTGTTTATGAAATTGAGTTGGGCGTACCTGTGGAAGAGTTTATTTATTCTGATGAATATTGCGGGGGAATTAAGAATGGAAAAAAATTGAAAGCCGTAATTGCAGGAGGTTCTTCGGTGCCTGTATTACCTGCCCATCTGATACTCAAAACAGCCAAAGGCGAGCCAAGACTAATGACTTACGAATCGCTCAATGACGGCGGTTTTCAGACAGGCACAATGCTCGGTTCGGGTGGCTTTATAGTTATGGACGAAAGCGTGTGTATTGTAAAAAATACTTTGAGCCTTGCCAAGTTTTATCATCACGAATCTTGTGGGCAATGTAGCCCTTGTCGCGAAGGTACAGGCTGGCTTGAAAAAGTTTTGCAAAAAATAGAATATGGCAAAGGCACAATGCAAGACATAGATTTACTTGTAGGCATTGCTAATAATATTGAAGGCAAAACAATTTGCCCTTTGGGCGAAGCGGCGGCTTGGCCTGTACAATCAGCAGTAAGGCATTTCAGAGATGAATTTGAGTGGCACGTCAAATATCCTCACGAAGCTACCAAAAAAGGGGCTGTTTATCAAGGTATGCCTGTGGCAGTATAGTTATTAAAGCGGCAACATCGCTAATAGCGATGTTGCCGCATAAAAATCTTTCTAAATTTCTTAAAGAAGAAAGAAATCACGTCCTTTTATCCTCTTATTGCTATAATTTCAACGTTCCTTTCCCCATTTTCATTACTAATATTGCTTTGTTTTCGGCATAGACTTCTTTCATTGCTTTTCCAATTTTTTCCATAATTATATCCATTTCACCAAAAACTTGCGTACTCATTCCGTTGGTCTGCACTTCCAAAGAACTATCTTTCAGTTTTTCAATGAAATCTAAAATTATTTGCTCAAAATCTTTGCTTAAAGGATAAAGGCTCAATTCTACACTGACTTGCATAATATCAAGCGTTTTTCTTCTTACAAATTATCTTGGAACTTACTTTCCTTTGGGTAAGAGATTTACAAAAACAGGAAAATGGTCGCTATAACCCGCCAAATAGCGTTTTCCTGCAAAAGTTCGCAAGGGTTGTCCTTTGTACTGGGGTGGCTCTTGTTGTAAAAGAAATTCGGGCTTATAGATAGTAGCCGAGTTAGGTAGATACTGCAATTTACTTTTTCGGTCAAGTAAGTTTTGTGATAGAATAACTTGGTCAAGCACGTTCCATTCTAATTTTTTCTCTTGGCTATTGTAATGAGCGTGAGAACCCAATCCTTCAGCTTTGAGCCGAGCCATAGGATTAAACAAATCGCCTGCTTGTAAATTTTGCATATCTCCTTTGGCTTTCAAAACTTCTATAATGCTTTTATTATCTGGCTCATCGTTCCAATCGCCCATCAAAAGAATATTGCTTTTGGGATTTCTCTGCAAAAGTGAATCTACGGCTTGTCTTACTTTGGTAGCGGCTATTATTCTACGAGGTTCGCTGGCTTCCAAGCCCCCTCTTCGCGAAGGAAAATGCACTACAAAGACGTGAAGGGTATCTTTTTTACCTAAAATACCTGAAACAAATAGTACATCGCGAGTTTTATCGCCGTTGGGTAGCTCAATACGGATACTTTTATCGGCAAAAGGTGTAAAGACATTTTTTTTGTAAAGCAAAGCAACATCTATCCCTCTTTCGTCAGGCGAATTGTAATGCACAATGCCATAATTGTATTTGGCAAGACTTTCCTGCTTCACCAAATCTTCCAATACCCTTCTGTTTTCAACCTCACAAAGTCCTAAAATATCAGGAGCATTATGCCCTATGGTGCTAATAGCATACGCCATATTAGCAAGTTTTTTCCGATACTTTGCCTCGTCCCACTGATTGGCAGAAGTAGGCAGAAACTCCGAATCATCAATCGTGGGGTCGTCTTCGGTATCAAAAAGATTTTCTTGATTGTAAAATGCTATCGTAAGCAAATTTTTGGGCATTTTTTTCTTTGATTTTTTCTGTGCTTGCACAGAACTAAAAGCGGCGAAGGCTAAAAAAAGCAATATAAAACGCATAGGCAAAATGGTTAAGATTGAACACCTGAAATGGTAAAAAATCCGTTTCAAAGTTACTCGTTTTTAAGGAAATTCATATCTTTGCTAAAAGAAAATGTAAGATGTACATTTCTAAAATCAAACTTATCAACTGGAAAAACTTCAAAGAAATTGAAGTCTCCTTACAAAAACGCACATTTATTGTAGGTCCCAATGCTTCGGGTAAAAGCAATTTTTTAGATGCTATTCGCTTTTTACGAGATATTGTCAAACAGAGTGGTAGCTTACAAGAAGCAGTAGCTTTAAGAGGTGGGGTTTCTAAAATTCGTTGCATAGCCTCTCGTAGCAATTCAGATGTAAGCATTGCAATAGTCATTTCTAATCATCAAAATCAAGCTGAATGGGAATATGAACTTACTTTCAACCAAACAGGTGGTGGCATAGCCGAATTGAAAGCAGTGGTAAAGCGTGAATTTCTCAAAAATCTTTTGACAGATACCATTTGGATTGATAGAAAAAATAACAACGAACCCAACGAATATCTTTTAGAATTTACCCATATTGAACAAGCCTCTATCAATTTCAACTTCAAGCCTTTTATTGATTTTCTGAACGAAATTACTTATTTGCATCTCATTCCTCAATTATTGCGAGAACCTCAATCTTTTCTCAAAACCTCTAAAAGCGAAGATTATTATGGCAGAAACTTTTTTGAGCGAATTCAAACACTCAATAAAAATACTCGCAATGCCTATTTAAGACGCATTGAAAAAGCCTTAAAAATCATTTTACCAAATTTTGAAAAACTATCGCTTGAAACAGATGAATTAGGCACACCTCATTTAGAAGCAACCTTTAAGCAGTGGCGTGCCAAAGGTGTTAAGCATACTGAAAAATACTTTTCAGATGGCACTTTAAGGCTTATTGCTTTGCTTTGGGTGCTTTTAGACGGCAATAAGCCTGTTCTTTTGGAAGAGCCTGAACTTTCTTTGCATAGTGCCATTGTTCAACAACTCGCAGATATTATTTATGTATTACAAAAAAAGAAACAAGGTGAAAGACAAGTAATTCTCACTACACATAGCTACGAACTGCTAAACAATAAAGGTATTCAGTTAGAGGAGGTACTTTTGGTAATATACCAAGGCGAGGAAGGTAGCCATATTATTCCTGCCGCACTACGTAATGACATCAAACAATATTTACAAATTACTAATGATAGCGTTGCAGAAATTATCATTCAGCGTACTGCTATGAAAGACCCTTTTCAAATTCCTATATCATTTGAAAAAGAATGAATAAAATTTACATACAACCTGTTGTAGAGGACATTCTGCACGAAAAAGTTTTGCAGAAACTTTTTCAAAATTTACGCAAAGATATTGAACTTTACCCTGCTCTTGGCAAAAAAGGTAACGACTACATCTATCAAAAATTAGCTCAATTCAATGGTGCCGCTATTCCTGACTGCCGATATTTTTTGCTATTAGATACTGATAAACCTATTTGCGTAGTTGATTTTTTGAAAAGCATTATTACATTTTCAGCTAATCCTTACTTTTATTTGCGTTTGTGTGTCGTAGAAATAGAAACTTGGCTTTTGGCTGATAGAGAAAATTTTGCAAAATTCTTGGGTATCCGAGAAAGTGAAATTCCTTTCAATCTTGAAACAGAAATCTCTAAGCCCAAAGAATTTGTAATTGCTCTTGCTCGTAAATCAAAGAAAAAAGGAATAAAATCAATTGTTCCCGAAGGTACAGCCAAGCAAGGCAAAGGCTACAACTTGAAAATGGTTGAATTTATTGAAAATGATTGGGACTTTCAGAATGCTTCTTTGCTTAGCAGAAGTTTGCAAAAAACTATTCAAAAAATTCAAAATCTCTAAAACTTCCCTACTACCGCAACAGTTTCTTTGTAGGTTTCTTTTTTACCTGAAAGATTGAAAATTTCAAAAATTACCACATAATAGCCGGGTAAAACACGATTTTTTTCCTCGTTGGTGCCGTCCCAAAGCAAAGAACCCTCATTGGGCAAGGTCTGATTTCGTGCCAAATAACGCACAGCTCGCCCCTGTGCATCATAAACAATTACATTGGCTACATTTCCTTGCCCTGAAAATTTGAAATTGATACTTGCAAAGTCTGCTTGCCCATCATTGTTGGGGGTAAAAACCTTCGGAACAATGGTAATTTCCCCGCTTTGACTTTGATAAAGTTTATTTTGAGAGTTTTCGTAGCCCGGTGTAGCAAAGCCCACACTACTTGCCGCCGAAAACCAAGAGTTGGGGTTGTTGGTGGGTAAATCAAAGCCTAAACGCTCCAAAGAAACGCCTTTTACATCATCAAGCAGTTTGAAGTGCATATTTTCATCATAATCAAAGCGTTCTACAATTTTGTCTAAATTATTGATAACCAACACTACATCTCTTTGACTTGTAAAAGCAGGCAAAGAGGAAGGCGTTTGAAGCATTGGCTTACCTTCGGAAAATGGGTAATTTTGTTGAATGTTCAAAATATCGTCAGAAATAGCTACATAACTGCGAGGAGCAAGTACATAGTCTTCGTCTGTAATATTCTTTCTGCTATCCACAGCATCATTACGTATGCGAGCCAGCGACCAATTTTTTAGATTGATGTATTTTTCTGAATTGTTGTAAAGTTCAATGAAATCACTTCCACCTGTACGAGGATTGAAAAGCACCTCATTAAGTACAATATCCAGCGAGTCGGCTTGCTCGGGTACGCCAAAATCTGCAAAATTAGCTTCCGCAATCAAATTTCCTGCACAATCTGTAAGGCTTTGCACCACTACCCGATACTTTTCGCGATTTTGTAAAGTAGATGAAAGCGTAAGGCGTACTTTTTTGAAATCAGGAGCCAGCACGGTACGAGTTTGTACACTAATACCTTTATCAATGGCATAAGAAGCATTGGCGGCAAAAGTGCTATCCAAACGCTCATTAAAACTCAAAATAACCGTAGCATTGTCAATGGCATCAGCACGAAGCAAACGAGGCGGAATATTATCAGGGCGAGCTTCTTTTACAGAATTTTCAGCCGAAGGCGTTCCTCCATTAGGGTTTATAGAGGCTGTCCAATTATCTACTTCTCCACAAGGGTTATCAGTATCTATCATTTCCAAAGACCAACCTCCTTGCTTTTTGGTAGCATCTTTATACCAACTATCACTATACACCACCGAAAACACCTGACTGCCATTGGGAGCTGTAAGCGTAAGTCTTTCTCCACTATTGTTCAGACTTACCATTCCACTAATGCCATACACATTGCTGTATGCTGAAAAGTCGTTGATAACACTCGCATTAACCAAAGTAATGTACTGATTAGGTAAAATATTGATGGCAGGAAGTGTTACGGAGCTGGTGTTATCCAACAGTTTGCACCCTTGCAAGCTGATTACTTTATTAGTTCGGTTGTAGAGTTCCAAATATTCTTGTTCGGGAAGCCCTACGCGTGGGTCGGGGTCAGCAAAAATTTCAGTAATCACTACTTGATGAAAAGTAGGCGTAAGTCCCAAGCCTAATTGCAATTGGGTATTGGCTTGCAAAGCATTACCCGCACAATCGGTTAGCCCATTGAGCGTAAGCGTATAAATATCTCCTGCTACAAGATTGCTACTCAAATTGAGTTGTACCTCTGTGTCGCTAATCGCTGTTACCGAACTTACACTGATACCTCCTGAAAAATTGTAAGTTGCCGAAAGCAGAGTGCTTTGGTTCATCGGCTCATTGAATACAATACGCACCACATTAGGAGCAGGAATAGCCGTATTGCTTACGCGTGGAGCTTGTGTATCGGGAGTGTTATTAAATACCGAGTTTTGCTGTGCGGGCGTTCCGCCAAGAGGGTGATTGGAAGCTATCCAGTTGCTTTCATCACTGCAAGGAAGCGTAGGATTGATAAGTTCTAAACTCCAACCGCCATCGTCTTTGGCAGTATTTCTGTACCAAGAAAGAGCATACGTAACAACATCAATGTCTGTATTATTGGGGTTATCTCGCAGAGTAATAGTTTCTCCTGAATTAGTCAGTACGTCCCAAGAAGGCATACCTATCACTGTCCCAAAACTTGAAAAAAGTGAAGCATTTGCTTGCGGACAAAGCAGTACGTATTGATTAGGTTGTAGAATAAAATCATTGGTAGTGATAGTTCTCGTGTTGAGTGTCCAGTTTTTCAGGTTGATATTTTTATTGGAACGATTGTAGAGTTCCACATATTCGGAAGCAGGAAGCCCCACAACAGGTGTTTCATCTGCCATTATTTCATTGATAATAACATCACGAAGCGAAGCAGTTGAAATTTGCAAGTATGTAAAAGTGGTTTGTGTAGAACTTTGCGTATTAGAGGCAAAATCTACAATATTACTTGCTGTAATGGTGTAATTTTGGTTATTGACAAAAGGAGTAGAAAAAGTAAGCGTAACTTGTGAAAAATTAGTCGGGTTGCGAGTAGCTGTCAGAGGTGTACCTATGCCGCCGCTTACGCTGTAATTAGCAGGATTTTGAGCAGAAGTCAGCGTTATACTTTCGCTAAAAAATACATCAATTTGGTTATTTACAAGTGTAGAAGCACTTATCAGAGTGGGTGGGGTGGTATCAGGCGTTGAAATAGAGCCAAAAACTTCTACATTATCTACTCGCCAAGTACCTGCGGCACTGCTTGCACCAAAAGCGTATATCCGAAATTCTACACTTCCTGAAACATTGTAAAAATTCTCGTCCAAAGCCACCACACGATTGGTAAGCAAACTTGTACCTGTATTGGTATAAGTACCCAAATCGGTACTAAACCCATCACGACTGGAACGCAAAACCCATTGTGTAGGACCTGCACTGCTACGCACTTCATCAAGTTCAAAACTTGTAAGATTAAGCACAAAACCCGTATTTGCCGTTATGGTAAAAGAAAAATATCGGTTTAGGTCTAAAGAAACTACATCCCAAGCACTTGCACCAAAATTATTTAATGAAGTAATAGGAGTAATACTTGTACTACGGCTAAAATCTGTTACCGAGCCATTGGTGGGCTGAGCATCGGCAGGAAAAGTTACAGGTGTTCCTGTCGCTCCTGTAAAGCTAAAGCGTATCAGTTGAGCCGTTGATAAGTTTGTAAGCAGATATAAGAAGCCCAAGAGTAGAACTTTTTTCATAGAGTATCGCTAAAACTGCAACAATATACGAAAAAACATTTACCAAACATAAAGGTAATGTTAAATATGTACCAAAATAAAATGAAAAACGAAAATTCTCTTGCAAAAAAGCCCCGAATTTTGTATTTTTGAACTTTCACAATCAAATTTCATTATTTTATGCAAAAAGTAGAAAACGGGCACGTGGTAAGAGTACATTACACGGGCAGATTAACCACAGGGGAAATCTTTGATTCTTCGCTCGGCAGAGAACCTCTTGAATTTACAATGGGCGAAGGACAAATGATTCCCGGTTTTGAGCAAGGTATTTTGGGAATGGAAGTGGGAGAAAAAAAGAGTATTCAAGTTCCTTGTGAGTTGGGATATGGCGAAGTTTTAGAAGAAATGATTTTAGAAGTTCCTAAAAGTCAGTTGCCTTTTGGTATGCCTTTGGAAGTTGGGACACAACTTGCGATCAATTTAGCCAATGGTGGGCAAATTCCTGCTGTAATGACCGCTGTGAGCGAAGAAACCGTAACCATAGATGCCAATCACCCACTAGCAGGCAAAGACCTTGTTTTTGAAGTGCAACTTGTAGAAATCAATCCCAAAAAAAGTGGTCTGATATTCTTTGAATAAGATTTGCCTTTACTATCATTACAAAGCAGAGGGCTTCGCCGATTAGCGAAGCCCTCAATTTATTTCATACACGCAAGCAAGCCTGTTATTTTTTCGCGGTGGCTTTCTTTTCGGCGGTATTCTCTTCTCCCGGTTTTGCAAAATCTACATTTTCCAAAATCAGCATATTGCTGGAATTGGTTTTCAAACCTTTGATTTTTTTGCTGTAAATTCTCAAAATCTCATCGTAATACAAAACGATAATAGGAGATTCTTCCACGATAATATTATCCATTTTGTGATAATACTGGTACAAAAGATGATGATCTTCATCGTGGTCGTCTTTTTCTTGGGCTTCTACATAGAGCCTATCAAATTCTTTATTTACAAAATGCGTTTTGTTAGGACCAGCAGGTGAAAAGTTTTTGCTAAAAAACATTGCAAAATAATTTTCTGCATTAGGATAATCGCCAAGCCAAGAACCTCTGAAAAACAATGCTTTTCCTTCATCTACGGTTTGCTGATGTTTTACAAACATATTCATTTCTATTTCTACCTCAATACCAACATCTTTTAGATTTTTAGCAATATTCTCGGCAATTTCTTTATCGGTAGTATAGGTTTGCAATTTTAGTTTTGGCAAGCCCTTGCCACCTTCGTATCCAAGTTCTTTTAAGAGTTGTTTGGCTTTTTCAGGGTTGTAGCTATAACCTTTTACCACAACAGAATCAAAAGAAGGCAAAGCGGCAGGAGTTACCCCCGAAATACCTGATACCCCTAAACCATTGCGTATGATATTTACAATTTCATCTCTGTTGATAGCATAACTAATAGCCTGACGGAATTTCTTTTTCAAGAAAGGATGGGTAGTATCGCCTTTGTAAGCGGCAGGGTCCAACTGAAAACCGATATATTCGGTATTCATATAAGGTACTTTATCAATATTGTATTTTTTCTTGAATTCTTCTTTGATTTTGCCATTAGCAATCATTTCTTTGGCATTTTCGGAAAGCCCTACAATAAAATCCAATTTTCCTGCTGTAAATTCTTTGTAAGCCGTGTTAGGGTCGTTGATAAAGCGAACTTCTACCCCATCAAGAAAAGGCAACTGCTTCCCGTCTGCATCTTTTTTCCAATAATGAGGATTTTTATCCAATACCAAACGCTCCCCTTCTTTCCATTCTCTAAACTTAAAAGGTCCTGTACCTACGGGGTGAGAGCGGAAATCATCACCATATTTTTCAACAGCCTCACGAGGTACTACAAAAGCATAAGGCATTGTAAGAATAGAAAGAAATGGGTGAAATCTGCGTTGCAAGCGTATCTGCAAAGTATATCTATCCAATGCTACAAAAGCAGAGTCGGGATTGGGGTGAACTTTATCCCTGAAAATCCAAGCCCCTGTACTGCGTGTTTTGGCACTTAAAATGCGTTTGAAACTATACACAAAGTCTTCGGCAGTAACTTCCCTACCAATACCATTAGGGAAACAAGGGTCATCGTGGAAATGCACACCCTTGCGAATAGTAAAGGTATAAATGGTTTCGGTGCTATCCCAACGATATGCCTCCGCAATAGATTGCGTGGGGTGCATATTTTCGTCAAGTTCTAGCAAACCATTAAAAATTTGCGTAGTAGCCCAAATAGCGGCACGATTCCGAGCCTGTGCAGGGTCTAAGGAATTTAAGCCACCTGTTTGGTTGTAGCGGAAAATTTTCTTTCCACTATCACCGTTTTGGTTGCCACAAGAAGCCAGTAGCAACACCAATGCCACAAACGAAAGGTACAGTCTCATCATAAAATTTTTAAGGTAAATTTGAATAAATTTCCTATATTTGCAAGCAATTTTGTAAAATACTTTTGCAATTCAAACTTTTGCAAAGATATATTTTTTCGGCAAGCAAACTAAACTTTTTTTCAAAAAAAACATTTTTTCACAAATTTATTTATTTTTGAACAGAAAAATACATTCAAATTGTTTGGCATTTTAACCAATTTAGACACAGCTTATACACTTAAACTTTTGAAGTTCAAACATTTAAACCTTTAACTGCATACTCTATTCTGAAACATTATGGGTAAAATTATTGCGATTGCCAACCAAAAAGGGGGCGTTGGAAAAACCACCACTGCTATCAATTTAGCCGCAAGTCTTGCTACTTTAGGCTTTCGTACTTTGCTTGTAGATGCAGACCCCCAAGCCAATTCTACTTCGGGCTTAGGGCATAATCCCAAGCAAATTCAAAGTAGCATCTATGAATGTATGGTGGAAGAAGCCAATATCAACGATACCATTTTGGGTACTTCTATTGAAAAACTCTTTGTTGTCCCTTCGCATATTGATTTGGTTGGTGCAGAAGTAGAAATGATAAATTTGGAGAATAGAGAAGAGAAAATGAAAAAGGTTTTGCACCCTATCAAAGAAAATTACGATTTTATCATCATAGATTGCTCACCCTCACTTGGGCTTATCACGGTAAATGCCCTCACTGCCGCCGATTCAGTGATTATCCCTGTACAATGCGAATATTTTGCTTTGGAGGGTTTGGGCAAACTCTTGAATACTATCAAAATCATTCAATCTCGCCTGAATACCAAACTTGAAATAGAAGGCATCTTGCTCACAATGCACGATTCGCGTGTAAGACTTTCTACGCAAGTAGTGGAAGATGTGAGCAATCATTTCAAAAAAATGGTATTCAAGACGGTTATTCCTCGGAATGTTCGTCTAAGCGAATCGCCCAGCTTTGGCTTGCCCGCTATTCAGCACGATTCTACCAGCAAAGGTGCGGCAAGCTATATGGAACTTGCCAAAGAGATTTTAGAAAAAAATAAATTAGCATAATCAAAACGAAAAAAAATGAAAAAAGGTGTTTTAGGAAGAGGTTTGGGGGCTTTGTTATCGGATTCTAATGTTGTAGAAGAAAATCAAACTTTGCCACAGGCAAGCATCAACGAAATAGATGTCAATGCCATTGAAGTCAATCCTTATCAGCCTCGTACCGATTTTGATGAAGAAGCTCTGCAAGAACTTACCGAATCTATCAAAACACAAGGCATCATACAGCCTATTACGGTGCGTAAATTGGAAGAAGGTCGCTATCAGCTGATTTCAGGCGAAAGACGCTTACAGGCTTCTAAAAGAGCAGGCTTAAAAACTATTCCTGCTTACATTCGCACTGCCAACGACCAACAAATGTTGGAAATGGCTCTCATAGAAAATATCCAAAGAGAAAATCTCAATCCTATAGAAATTGCTTTAAGCTACCAAAGGCTTATTACCGAGTGCAACCTCAAACAAGAAGAATTGGGAGAAAGAGTAAGCAAAAATCGTGTAACGGTAACTAACTATTTGCGTTTGCTCAAACTGCCCCCTATTATTCAGGCGGCTTTGCGTGATAAGCAAATCAGTATGGGGCACGCCCGAGCCATTATCAATGTAGAAAACCCCGATACTCAAATTGCTATTCTGAAAAAAATTCTTGCCGAAGACCTATCAGTAAGAGCCGTAGAAAATTTGGTACGTGATTTGGCTTCGCCCAAAAATAAACAGAAAAAAACGACTGAAAGCTCACTTTCTTACGAAATCAAGCAGTTGCAACAAAAACTTTCCTCACATTTTGGTACAAAAATTGCAATCAAAGCCAACAACAAAAATCAAGGTGAAATCAAAATCCCTTTCCATTCCACAGAGGATTTGAACCGAATTTTAGAGCTATTGCAATTATGACATTGAGGAGAAAAGCTAAACAAACGCTCAAAAAATATCTTTATTGCTTTGCTTTTTTGCTTGCGTGTAGCCATTTGCAAGCACAAGATACGCTCAAACCCAGCAAAAGCCTCATCAACCGACCTCGTGAAGCGGCTTTTCGGGCGGCAGTCTTACCCGGTTGGGGACAAATTTACAATAAAAAATATTGGAAATTGCCCATTGTATATGGCGGTGCGGCGGCAATAGGTTATGGCATCTATTGGAACAATAGCTACTATCAGTATTTCAAAAGTGTGTATCAAGAAGCATTCCTGACAGGTAATCCGCAACAAATCAATATCACTGCCGCTGAATCGCTTCGCAATCAATTTCGCAGAAATAAAGAACAACTCATCATTGCAGGGGTAGTGTTTTACGGGCTTACCATTGTTGATGCCATTGTAGATGCTCATTTTTCCACCTTTGATGTCAGTGATGATTTGAGCCTGCGTTGGCTTCCTAAAATTGATTTCAGCCCACAAGGACAAACCATTTTTGCATTTAGCTTACAACTGCAAGCCAAAAAATATAAGCTCAAAAAGCAATACACAAATGATGTGTGGGGGCAAAAGAATGGTGATATAGCGTGTATTCGGCACAAAAATCTGCTTTCTTTACCCAACCTTTACAAAAAACCTGCTTTTCGGGACAAAAATCACAAATGATGTTTTCTTTGAAGGCTATACCTTTTCGGCTATAAGCCTTGTATAGTGCCTCTTTGGCAGTCCAGAGCTGTGTGAGCTGATGCAAATCGTTTTGGGCAAGACTTAACTCTTTTTCAGAAAAAACACGCCGAGCCACTACACGGATTTTTTCTTGCTTTTTTTCAATATCAATCCCCAAAGGTTTTGAAGCTAAAGCTATTGCAACAAAAGGAAAAGCGTGAGAAATAGAAATTTCCAAAGGCATTGCAGGCAAAAAGGGCTTACCGCTTTCATTTTTTTGAATAGGAACATAACTAAAATGCTCTTGAAAGGCTACGAATTGTAAAAGACACCTGACAGCCGCATATTCACACTTTTTTTCTAAAACCTGAATATGAGCGAGTTCCTCTATTTCTTGGGGGAGTAAATGAGAGGTAAGTTCTTCCAGCGGCTCTACAATGTGCCAAATATAATATCTGATTGGGCTTTGATTAGCTTTCCAAAAAACTGCCATTTATCTGCGGCGTTTTTTTTCACGTTTGCCAAGCTCGTCGCGTATTTCGGCGGCTTTTTCGTAGTCTTCTTCTTCCAGAGCTTTGTTGAGAAACTGATAGAGTTGCTCGTCAGAATATTCTTTGAGTGTCATTGGTGGCGGATTATACGAAACTTCCTCATTTTCCATTTCCATAGAAGGTTCATCTTCCAAAATAACTCCTGCTTCTTGCAAAACACTTTCGTAGGTGTAAATAGGAGCGTTCATACGCAAGGCAATGGCAATGGCATCGGAAGGGCGAGCATCTATTTCTATTTTTCTATCTTCGCTTACACAAACCATTTTAGCATAAAAAACACCCTCTCGCAAATCGCTGATAACAACTTCTACAAGGCGAATTTCAAAAGAATCTAAAAAACTGCGAAATAAATCGTGTGTCATTGGGCGATTAGGAGTGATACGCTCAATTTCAATAGCAATAGCCTGAGCCTCAAACATTCCAATAATAATAGGCAGTCGCCTATTTCCGCCTCTTTCACTCATAATCAGTGCAAAAGAGCCCGATTGCGTTTGCCCCGAAGATAAACCTAATATTTCCAAACGTATCTTGCTCACTTTCAGAAAGTTTTGTATGATTGTTTTCTCATTACAAAATTAAAGCAAAAAGTTTAATTTTGCAAAAAAATCCCAAGAAAATTAGCTTTTTAGCCCTCAAAAACGAAAAGAGTTTTATGCTATTTCCCGATGAGTTTGTTCAAGATTTCAGCTTGATATTTGTTGAAAATTTTTAATTTTCGGACAATTTTTTCAAACAACGCAAATACTTTTATGAAACTCGGTGTAATACGCGAAGGCAAAGTGCCTGTGGATAGGCGTGTGGTGCTATTGCCTCATCAGTGCAAATACATTCAAGAGCATTTTCCTGATGTAAAGATTTTGGTTCAATCCAGTGTGGTTCGTTGTGTAAGAGACGAAGAGTACGAAGCTTTGGGCTTGCCCGTAGTAGAAAATATGGACGATTGTGATGTTTTGATAGGTGTAAAAGAAGTACCTGTCAAAGACCTTATTCCCGAAAAAACTTATATGTTTTTTTCGCACACTATCAAAAAACAGCCCGCTAATCGGGCATTGTTGCAGGCTATTTTGGCAAAAAATATTCGCCTGATAGACTACGAGTGCCTCACTGACGAAAACGAAGAAAGAATTATTGCCTTTGGGCGTTATGCGGGCATTGTAGGGGCGTATCACGCCTTGCGTACTTGGGGGCTGAAATACAAACTTTTTGAACTGCACCGAGCTATTGATTGCAAAAGCTATGAGGATTTGCTTTCTGAACTCAAAAAAGTCAAACTTCCACCTATCAAAATTGCTCTTACAGGTAGAGGACGTTCGGGCAAAGGGGCTTTGGAAATTCTGCGTGCCGCAGGTATCCGACAAGTAAGCGTTCAGGAGTATTTGGAAAAAGATTTTTCGGAGGCAGTCTTTGTGCAACTTGCTTCTTCCGATTATTACAAACCCAAACACCCCAAAATTCCTTTTGAGGTTTTTTACGATAACCCCGAATTTTTTGACGGCGACTTTCTGAAATTTGCCTACTGCACCGATTTGTTTATTTCTACACACTTCTGGCACCCCAAAGCACCCAAACTTTTTGAACTTTCGGATACCCAAAACGAAAATTTCCGTATTCGTGTCATTGCAGATATAACTTGTGATATAGGTGGCTCTATTCCCACTACGCTACGAGCCTCAACCATTGCAGACCCTTTGTACGATTTCAACCGAAAAACTTTTCAGGAAGAAAGGGCTTTCAGCAATCCTGAAAATATTACCATTATGGCTGTGGATAATTTGCCTACCGAGCTACCTTTCAGTGCTTCGGAAGATTTTGGCGAGCAGTTTATTCAGCGGGTATTACCTCATTTTTTCAATGGAGATAAGGAAGGTGTTTTGCAAAGGGCTACTATTGCTGAAAATGGCAAACTCACCGAAAAATTTAGCTATTTGCAAGATTACGTAGCGGGGCATTGAGCGACTGCTTGCCCACAATCACGCCATCCAGCATATCAATAATATGATGAGCATAGCTGGCATCTTGAGCCGAGTGGGTAACCATCAGAATAGTTACCCCCTCTTGGTTGAGTTGCCAAAGAATTTGCATAATTTCTTCGCTATTTTTGCTATCTAAATTACCTGTGGGTTCATCGGCAAGTAAAATTTGCGGCTCTATACACAAAGCACGGGCTATGGCAACTTTCTGCTGACCTCCTCCCGAAAGTTGTGAAGGAAAGTACATTGCTTTGTGAGCCAATTTGAGCTTTTCAAGCATTTCGTAGGCTCTTTGCTTACGCTCTCGGCGGGAATAGCCCAAATACATCAAAGGTAATTCAACGTTTTCTTGCACAGTGAGTTCCTCTATCAGATTGAAATTTTGAAAAACGAAGCCAATGTTTCTTTTTCGGAATTCGGCACGTTGTTTTTCGTTGAGTTTAGTCATTTTTTGCCCCAAAAACCAATGCTCCCCCGAAGTAGGCATATCCAAAAGCCCAATAATATTGAGCAAAGTAGATTTTCCACAACCCGATGGTCCCATTATTGCTAAAAAATCGCCCTGCTGAACATTCAAATCTACCCCTTGCAAGGCTTCGGTAGCAATTTCGCCATTCCAATACGTTTTGGTTACTTGTAAAAGTTGTATAAGAAACTGCATTGATTTGTAGAATGAGGTTTGGGCAAAGATAAACAATTTGCCCAACTATCTTTCAAGCAAATGTAAATCTCTTATTCCTACTAAACGAAAAAGTATTAAATTTGAAGCCAAACGATTTTACCAAGAACAACATAAAAAGCCTTTTATGAAAAACAATGCAATTGTATTGAATGGCAATAAATTGAGCCTCAATGAAGTTATTCAGGTGGCTTGGCAAGGAGCAGAAGTCAAGATAGCTAACGAATGTTATGCTAAAATACAAAAAAGTCGTGATTTTATTCAAAAACAAGTAGCCGAAAAGAAAATCATTTACGGCGTAACCACAGGTTTTGGGGCAAATGCTTCCAAAGTAATAGAAGATTATGAAATTGCCAAAAAACTACAAAAAAACCTCTTGCTTTCTCACGCCTGCGGGGTAGGCAAGCCATTTAGTTCTGAAATTGTGCGAGCTATAATGCTTATCCGTCTCAATACTTTGCTGGCGGGCTATTCGGGCGTAAAAATGGAAACCGTCAATTTACTGGCTCGCTTGCTAAATTTACGTATTCACCCTATTATTCCTTCGCAAGGTTCGGTAGGAGCAAGCGGCGATTTATGTCCTTTGGCTCATATGGCTTTGGTGCTGATTGGCGAAGGTTTTGCGGAAGTAGAAGGGCAAATTCTATCAGGGAAAGAGGCTTTACAAAAATTTGATTTACCCCCTTTGGAACTTGAACACAAAGAGGGTATTGCTTTACTCAATGGTACGAGCATAATGGCGGCATTGGGGGTTTGGGCGGTGTATCAAGCCAAAGATGTTCTCTATAAAGGGCTTAAAGCCGCTTGTATGATGTTTGAGGCTCTTGGTGCAAGAAGTCAAGCCTTTGATAAACGCCTACACCGAGCCCGAAAACACCGAGAACAGCTAAAAATTGTGCAAATTATTCATAAATTTACCGAAAACTCTACCCTTTTGGGCATAGAAAGCACCGAAATTGTCAAATTTCTTTTTGATAAAATACAGCCTCATCTTACCGCCGAACACCGCCGAGAAATTCTCAAAAAACTACAAGATGCTCCCCACCAGATTGCCTTCTTGAAGCATTATTTGCCCCAAGAAGAGCATTTATCGTATGCTTGGCTGAGCTTGCACAAAATTTTAACTTTTGCAGAAAAGAAAATCACGCCCCAAGATGCCTATTCGGTGCGTTGTACGCCACAGGTTTTGGGGGCGTGCTTGCAAGCCATTCAACACGCCGAAAATATCATTGAAGCAGAACTCAATGCTGTGGTAGATAACCCCCTGATTTTTGCTGAAAGCGAAGCAGTAGTTTCGGGTGGCAACTTTCACGGCGAGCCTTTGGCTCTGGCACTGGATTATCTGAAAATTGGCGTTGCCGAAATGGGAAATCTTTTTGAAAGGCAAATCAATAAACTTGTAGATGAAGCTACCAACGACTGCCTGCCTGCCTTCCTTGCCGCAGATACCTCAGGGCTACATTCAGGGCTGATGATACCCCAGTACGTGGCGGCAAGTTTGGTTTCTGAAAATAAAGTGCTTGCCCACCCCGCCTCGGTGGACTCTATTCCTACTTGTGCCAACCAAGAAGATCACGTAAGTATGGGAACTATTGCAGGCAGACAAGCCCTTGAAATTACTGAAAATGTACGTAAAATAGTGGCAATTTTAATGCTTACCGCTCATCAGGCTTTGCATTTACGCAAAAAACAACTTGCTCATATTGGATTCAAAGTAAAACTTGGCAAAGAAACCCAAAAACTTCATAAAAAATTAGACGAGCTTGTAGGTTTCATAGAGCAAGACCGCTTTCTGCACCAAGATATAGAACAAATTTTGGCGAATTGGGAAAAATGGTAATCACGATACCTCAACTTTCAAACCATCATAAGCTAAAAAAATGTTTTCGGGCAAAAGAGAGCTTATTTCCTCGTGTAAGCCCATTTTGTGGCTGATATGCGTAAAATAAGTCTTTTCTGCCCCAATGTGCTGAGCCACCTGAATTGCCTGCTCCAAATTGTAGTGTGAAATGTGATTTTCTTTTTGCAAAGCATTCAGAACCAATACTTTTGAACCATAAATCTTTTGCAACTCTTCCGAAGCAATGTAGTTGGCATCGGTGATATAAGTAAAATTACCTATACGAAAACCCAACACAGGCAAACGATAATGAAATACCTCAATAGGCATAATTTTCTGCCCATTGATTTCAAAGCTATGTTCTTTGCTGATTTCGTGAAGTTCTACTTGTGGGATACCTGGGTAACGTTTTTCAGCAAAAATATAAGCAAATTCAGTTTTGAGTTGGTTCAAAACTTTGCTTGTGCCATAGAGGGGCATATTTTTATTTTGCAAAAAATTAAAAGGGCGAATATCGTCAAGCCCTGCGGTATGGTCTTTGTGTTCGTGGGTAAAAAGAACTGCATCTAATTTTTTTACCCCTGCCCGAAGCATTTGCAAACGAAAATCGGGACCTGTATCAATAACAATGCTTGCCAAAGGGGTTTCTATGAATACAGCTGAACGCAGGCGTTTATCTTTGGGATTTTCTGACCGACATACCGCACACTCGCAAGCGATTACAGGCACTCCTTGCGAAGTACCTGTACCCAGAAAGGTAACTTTAACCATTGAGATTTTCTTGCATTAACTCCTCGTAGAGCTTTTTAGTTTTAGCACTCAAAAGATTTTCGTCAATTTCTACTTGTTTCAAAATATCTAGCAAACAATTGATTTTGCCTTCTATGGGAAAATATTTATTCACCACAATCACACGTTGTTCTTTCAGGATACAATACCCCGACTTGAAATTGCCTTTTTCGTAACGCAAAAAAAGATTGCTTTCAGCAAAAATATCTTCCATTTTGCTCAAAAAAGCAGGCGTGTATTTTATTTCCATTGTTTTGCTCGGTTGAAGTATTTTCTTGTTTCCAAGTTAAATATTCTTTCTCAATCTTGCCACAGGGATACCCAATTGCTCGCGATATTTGGCAACTGTACGGCGAGCAATGTGATACCCTGCTTCTTTAAGCATTTTTTCAAGTTTTTCATCAGAAAGTGGCTCACGTTTGTCTTCATTATCTACAAACTCTTTCAGTTTGGCTTTTACCTCTCTACTACTTGCTTCTTCACCTTCGTCAGTAGCAATACCTTCGGAAAAAAAGTGTTTGAGCGGATAAACCCCAAATTCGGTTTGTACATACTTACTGCTTGCCACACGAGAAACCGTAGAAATATCCATACCAATTTTTTCTGCAATATCTTTGAGAATCATTGGTTTGAGCTTGGTTTCATCACCTTCTAAAAAAAACTCATATTGGTAAGTCGCAATGGCGTGCATAGTTTTCAGCAAAGTCTGCTGACGCTGTTTGATAGCATCAATGAACCACTTAGCGGCATCTAGCTTCTGCTTCACGAAAGCAATGGTTTCCTTGACACCCTTATCCTGACGCTTGCTTTTTTGGTAAGTATCCAGCATATCGGCAAAAGAAGGGCTAATACGCAGTTGGGGGGCATTGCGAGCATTCAAAGCAATATCTAATTTGCCGTTGTTGTTGGTAATAATAAAATCGGGAATGATTTGTTGTGAGCCACCTCCTTCGCTATCCGAAGAATTGCCCGGTTTGGGGTTGAGCTTGGTAATCAGTTTTAAGACTGATTTTAGCTCTTCTTCCGAAAGCCCCAATCGCTTTTCAATTTTATCGTAATGCTTTTTGGTAAATTCTTCAAAATTATCCTCAATAATTTCAATTGCCCAATCCAAGATTTGCTTTTCTTCTTCGGTATGAATTTCCTCGTATTTTTTGCGTTTGAGCTGGATAAGCAAACACTCCTGTAAATTGCGGGCGGCTACACCGGGTGGGTCAAATTGTTGAATTTTTTTCAGCACTGCCTCAACTTCTTTTTCGGTAACCTCAATATAATATGTTAGAGCCAAATCTCCTACAAGAGCTTTGAGTTCTCTTCTCAAATAGCCGTCATTATCCAAAGTGCCAATGATATGTTTTCCAATGATTTGCTCTTTTTCAGAAAGTTTGAGAAAACCCAATTGTGTTTCCAAAAACTCTACAAAAGTAGTACCTGCCGCTATGGGGAAGTTTTTTTCCTCATCATCGGTGCTGTAATTATTGTCTTGGGTTTTGTAGCTTTCCTCTTCTGCTTGCAAATATTCATCAAGATTCATATCGCTGATAGCTTCGCTTTGGTCGTAAGTGTCGCTATCATCATCAAAGTCGTTATTTTCATTATCATAGTCATAGTCTTCGTTATTATCGTTTTCACCATAAGAAAAATCTTCCTCACTTTCTGCTTCGCTGTTTTCAAAATCATAGTTTTCATCTTTCCCTTGCTCCAAAGCAGGGTTTTCGGCAATCTCTTCCTGAATACGAGCCTCCAACTCCGCCGTAGGAATTTGCAATAGCTTGATGAATTGAATTTGTTGTGGTGAGAGTTTTTGCTGTAAAGACTGATGTAAGCCTAATTTTTGCATAGACTAATAAATTAAGTCCTGCAATGTAGCAATAATTTTGCCAAACTCAAAAATTTTGTAAAAAATTTTGATGCAAATCCCAAACTTGCTCTATAAGTGATTGTTTTTCATCATTGTAGATAACAAAATCAGCAAATTTAATTTTTTCCTCTTCGGGCATTTGTTTAGCCATAATACCTCTAATTTCATCTTTGCTACGTTGGGGGTCGCGGGTGCGTATGCGTTGCAAGCGTAACTCCTCTGGGGCAGTAACCACAATGAGTTTATCCAATGACCGATACGCTCCCGATTCTATCATCAAAGCCGCTTCGCGTATGATGTAAGGCATATTTTCTTGCTCAGCAAGCCATTGCTCATAATCTTGGGCTACGGCAGGATGCACCAAACTATTGATAAGTTTTGTTTTTTCACTATCCGAAAACACCTGCTCTGCCAAAAAACGTCTATTCAAAGAGCCATCTGCAAAATAGGCATTCTCGCCAAAATTTGCTATGATTGCTTTTTTTAACTTATCATTTTGAACCATTACAGCTTTGGCACGCGAATCGGCATCATAAACAGGAATACCCAAAACCTGAAAAATACGAGCTATGGTGCTTTTACCCGAACCTATACCTCCTGTAATACCAATTTGAAGGGGTTTTGTCATTTTTTCTGAATAGTTTTTACTTTGTAATGTGGATTGGTTATTTCGGCACTTTCAATACCTTGGGGAATATGCTCTAATTGCAGTGTAATGGTAGAATCTTCGGGGTGAAACTTCTTAAAGTCTGCAATAATGCTAAAATCTTGCAAATCTATTTCTTTTTCCATACTTGCCTTGAAAATACATAGTACCTCAGCCCTTTTCTGAACTAAATCTACATTTTCAGGAAAATTTATTTTTTCTACATCAAAACGAAGTTTTCTTGTAAAAAATCGCTCTACTTCAAAACTCACTTTTACATTGGGCTGTAAGGCTTTGAGATTAGGACTTTCCCAAGCTGAAAGGCTCACGAGTTTATCAAAATTTTTTCGGATACTACCTTCACGAATGGTGAGGGGCAGGGAGTCGGGCAATTGGTTAATTTTTTCCACACTTCCTTCAAAAGTAACTACTGGCGGATTGATATAAATAGGACTTACGATGCGATAGCCATCGCGAAGCTGTTTGCTAATACTCTCTTTACGCAAATATAAGCGTACCGTTTTTCGTACATTCCGATTGTTATTGACAAAAAAAGTATCATTTTTGATTTCCAAAATTTTCAGGTCTTTATCCAGTTTGCCAGCAAGCGTATTACGCAAGCTACCCGAAAGAACGTAGTTATGACTTTGAGTAGCAGGCATTTGATAATAGAGCAGTTTTTCTTTGTCGTTGGCAAAAATTTCTCGGGCAATTTTCCAGCCTGTTCCCGAAAGCGTTACAAAGACCTTACGTTGAAAAGTGTCGGCATTTGTGCCATTGGCATATTGCAGGCGTACAGGATACACCAGCGAGTAAGTCTGTTCGCTATTGAGTTGGTAAAAGAGCCAGAAAAGCAAAGCAAAAAACAAACTCAAAACCATAGCCCTGAAATTGCTTTGGTCTTCGCCAATAAGTAGCTCTTTGAGCCAATGAAGCAAATTTCTAAAAAATTGCATCAGAAAAAATGTTTTTACAAATTTACAAAAATTTGCGTTTTGTGCAAGGCATAAAAATTTTTCCTAAATTTGAAGCCTGCAAAATATGTTTTTCAATGAAAAAGCTATTCGGATTTTTGTTTCTCACTTGTGCTTTGCACGGATTTTCTCAAAACCTTATCCCTGCTGAAAAAAAAGGCAAATGGGGCTTTCTCAAAGAAGGCAGTAAAAAATTTGCTATCAAGCCTAGCTTTCAAGAAGTAATGCCTTTTGGCAAAATGCTTTCCGAAGGCAAAGCCTTTGTAAAACAATCGGGACAATGGGGCGTAATTGATACCAAAGGAAAGTGGCTCATAAAACCCGCTTACGATACGCTTTTTCAGCTCAAAAAAGCACAAATCGTATGGCTACTTGCCAAATCGGGCAAAGAAAAATTTATCTTGAATAGCAATGGCGAAAAAATAACCCCCGCCTTTTCAGATTTTGAGCCTTACAATCAGAAAGTTTTTTTGGTTGTAAAAGACAAAATGTGGGGGCTGTGGTGGTACGAAAATAACACTTTTACAGAAATTCTGCCTATGGAATACGAAAGAGTAGGCATTGCCAATGAGGATTTAGATGTTTTTTATGCACAAAAAGAAAAGAAAGTTAAGTTTTACAACATACGCAGTAAAAAATTTTCTGAAGAGTACGACAAACACCGCCTGCTCAAAGTGGCTACACGCGAAGATAGTACCCGCAGACGTATGGCTTATTTGCTTGTGGAGCGTCAGAGCAAAAAAGGTTTGCTAAATCCTTCAGACTTCAAAATGATTTTACCCCTCGCTTTTGATGAAATTCGTCAGATACCCAACCAACAGAATAAAATTCTGTTTGAAGTAGCTCAAAACGGACTTCTCGGAATTTTTGATAACCAAGGAAAAGAAATCTTACCAATTTCTTTTGATAGATTTTCTTTCCTTTACAAAGATTTGATTTTAGCCACTAAAAATGCTCAATGGGGAGCATACAATTACGAGGGCAAACAAGTACTTTCGCACCTTTATCAAGATATTCGCTACTGGAAAGATGCCAATGTTTTTGCGGTGCAAAAAGATACACTGCACGGCATTGTGAGCTATGAAGAAAAAAATATCTTGCCTATCAATTATCAAGCAGTTGATATTTTGAGTTTTGAAAAGCCCATTTATATCCGAATTACACAAAAGAGAAAACAAAAAATCGTGATTTTAGAAGGCGAAAAAGTCTTGCCTTATCTCAAAGATGAGTATGAAAAAATCCAAAGTTTCAACGAAAAGTATTGGTACGCCCAAAACTTGCTCAAAAAAATGCTTATTGATAAAAAGACGCAAAAAATTTGGCTCCTGCCCCCGCATACGCGTATTGAAGACGGCAAGCGTCTGTATATGACAATGGTAGATAGCCAAAGAGTAATGAAGCCTTTTGCCGAAAACCAGCCCGAAGGCACTTTTTATTTGGAAAATGAAGAAAAAGCCTTTTTCTGGCGACCAAACGAAAACAAACTTATTCCTACCAATAAGGTAGTAGAACTAGGAAAAGGAAATGAGAAAAATATGGAAAATAAGCCTAATAACAACACCGTGCCCCAAAATAATCCTCAAAAAAGACCCAATAGACGTAGAAGGTAGAATTTGCGTGTAAATGCTCAATGCCTTACTGATATCCTATCGCTTGCTACTTGCCAAGCCGCTGTACGTACTCATCAATGTTATTGGAGTGGCTTTGGGTATGGCAATTGCTTTGCTGATTTTATTATATCTGGATAATCAGTTTTCTTTTGATAAATACTGGCAAAAAGATATTTATCGCCTTGCGGTAAGGTATAAGTCGGGCAATGAATACCGCCGTATCGCCGCCGCCGAGCCTCACATAGCCCCCACTCTATCTCGGGCTTTTCCGCAAATAGAGCATATTACCAAAATCTTGCCTACCGAAGGTACTATCGTAGCTTATCAGGAAAATGGCAATTTTTATACAGATGTCTTTTTCGCTGATAGTCTTTTTTTCAAAGTTTTTGACTGCAAAGTATTGCAAGGCTCGGTAGCCCATATATTCAACAAACCAGAAAATAAGGAGATTGTCCTTAGCCAAGATTTAGCTCAAGAAATTTTTGGCTCAGAAAACCCAATTGGCAAAACTTTGCAACTTCGCACTACCAATGCTTTTATGTATGACGGCGACTATCAAGTAAAAGCGGTAGTAGCCAAACAAGAAACCTCCCATTTTCCTTTCAAAGCCCTCATTTCTTGGAACTATGAAGACAAATTTGTGCAAAATTCTTGGGTTTATACTTATTTTACTTGCCCACAAAAGCCTTCTTTTATTGCCCAAAATTGGGAACACTACTATCAGGGCTATCTGAAACGCTATTTTCCCAACGAGGATTTGTTTCTCAAGCCCATTGTGCAAAATGTAAAAGATATTTATCTCAATTCCAAGTTGGAAGCCGAGCTTTATCCAAATGCCAACCGAAATTATCTTTTCATTTTTTTAGCCACTGCTTTACTAATGATAATAGTGGCTTGCATCAATTTTGTCAATCTCAATGCTGTACGTTCTACCCAACGCATACGAGAGTTTGCTATTCGGAAGGTTTTTGGCGAAAGTCGCCGAGAGCTACTCACCCAACTGCTTGTAGAAACGCTTATTCTGATGTTTCTGGCTTTCTTGGTATCGTTGATGCTCACAGAAATTTCTCTGCCTTATTTTAGCCAAATCCTTCAAACACCTTTGTCTTTGCATTATATCGTTGGAAGTGGATTTATGCTGTTTTGGGTAGTTACTTTTCTCTTGATGATTTTGCTTTCGGGAGTGTATCCTGTATTTTATTTGGTAGATATTCCTATTCTGAACGGCTTGAAAAATATTTTACCCAAACACACCTATCGCATATCTTTTCGCAAAACACTTTTGGTAATGCAATTTACCATTACCATTGTAATTCTTGCCCTAACGATAATGGTTATTCGCCAACTAAATTTTGTAAAAACCAAAGATTTAGGCTTTGATAACCAAAGAGTTTTAGTTTTAAGATTACCAAAAAGTGAAGAAGTTTTAGAAAAACTGGATACGCTCAAACAAGCCCTAATGCAAAGCCCTGATGTGTTCAAAATAGCTAACTCTGCGGAAATTATTGGCACAAATCTGATTTCGCAGTTTCGTTTTGAAGTAGAAAACGAAGGCAAACTCGTAGAAGTAGTAATGGGCAGAATGTCGGTAAATAAAGATTTTATTGACGTAATGGGCTTGGAAATAGTACAAGGACGTAAATTTGATGAAAGAGACAGCACTGCCAATGTCGCCCTGATTATCAACGAAGCGGCGGCAAACTATATGAATTGGCAAAATCCGATTGGGAAAAATTTTGTTATCAGTCGTGATGAAAATGGCAACCCAAGTGTAATTGGGGAAGTGATTGGGGTTGTAAAAAATTTTCATATTAGTTCTTTGCACAAAAAAATTTCGCCTTTGGTTTTAGTATTGAGCAACCGAATTGGGAATTTGTTTTTGAGTGTATCGCCCAAACACCGCGAAGAAGTATTGGCATATTTACAAAAAACTTGGCAAGAAATCTTGCCTACTGAGCCGCTCAGCTACTTTTTTCTGAACGAAAATTATCGTAAGCATTATCTAAATGAAGAGAAATTGGCTCAAATTTTAGTATATTTTTCATTTTTGGTGGCGATGGTAGCCTCTTTGGGATTATTTGGACTTTCACTTTTTATTTCGGAACTGCGTCTGAAAGAAATTGCTATCCGTAAGGTATTGGGAGCAAGTCGTTGGCACTTGGTGCGTTTGCTTTCCAAAGATTTTATCCAGTTGTTACTGCTTTCGGCTCTGATAGCTATTCCTTTGGGCGAGTATGTTATCCGTTTGTGGCTTAGAAACTTTGCCTATACTACCCAAACTTCGGTAGATGTATTTGTAGGGGCTTTTTTACTCACTTTCGTTATTTCTGTTATTCCTCTTTTTGTACAAGCCTTTGCAAGGGTCTTTATCAATCCTAATAAATTTTTGCAAGCAGGTTGATAAGGAGCGACTATACGAAATCCTGTTTTCTACTTCTTTTTTCCAATTTCCTACTGCAACAATTACGTTTTGTTAATCTTAATTTAATACACTTTGGTATTGGGGTAAGGTAGAATTTACTAACTTTACGCCGAAATTCACCAAATTGTGTTGTATGATGTCAAAAATTTTACGCTACTCACTTGTGTTTGTACTTTGGGCGTTGTATAGCTTTCGTGGCAATGCACAAGGTATTACAACAGCTTCCTTAGAAGGAACTGTACGCGACAACAAAAAACAACCCGTGATTGGAGCAACTATCATTGCCATTCACCAGCCCACAGGCACACGCTACGGAGCCGCCAGCAATGAAGATGGCGAATTTTTCATTCCCAATATGAAAACAGGCGGTCCTTATACTATCACCGTAGAAGCCGTTGGCTACAAAACCCAAAAACAAGAGGGAATCAATTTACAACTCGGGCAAACCCTCAAACTTAATTTTATTGCCCCCGAAGATAGCGAAGAAATTGCCGCTATTGAAGTGGTTGCAGTAAAAGATAAAATCTTTGATGCTTCTCGCACAGGAGCTTCCACCAATATTTCTACCGAAGAAATCAACGCTTTGCCTACCCTATCTCGTGGCTTGGAAGATTTTGTACGTCTTACGCCTCAATTTTCGGCACAAGCCAATGGTGGTCTTTCTTTTGCAGGGCAAAACAATCGTTACAACAACGTAATGATTGATGGTGCTGTAAATAATGATGTTTTTGGCTTGAATGATAGAGGTACGCCCGGCGGTAGAACAGGCTCACAACCTATCAGCCTTGATGCTATCAAAGAAATTCAAGTAGTGCTTGCCCCCTACGATGTACGCCAAAGCGGTTTTGTAGGTGGAGGTGTAAATGCCGTAACACGTAGCGGTACCAATACTTTAGAAGGTTCGGTATATGCCTTCATTAAAAGCCAAGATTTAGTCGGTAATCGTGTAGCTGAAAACCAAATTACCATTACTAATTTCCGCGACAATCAATATGGCTTCCGTGTGGGCGGTCCTATTATGAAAGATAAACTTTTCTTTTTTGTAAATGGCGAGGTAGGCAGACGTACAGAACCCAACCTATTCAATTTGGATTTTTATGCTCGCAACGACCAAGGACGTTTGCAAAAAATTCTTGATGACCTCAATACCATTCGCCGCTTGCATATTGAAAACTTTAATTACGACCCAGGCGACCCACTCAGAAACTACGATAACATTCAAAACAACAACAAAATCTTTGTTCGTTTTGACTACAACCTCAACGACAAACACACTATCACACTTCGCCACAATTTTATCAATGCCTTTTCACAAGAAATTTTTAGAGGTAGCTCTACTTTTTCCTTCCCCAATTCAGGAACAAGAATCACCAACACCACCAACACCACAGTTTTGGAAGTACAAAGCCGCTTCAATAACAAATTGAGCAATGAGTTCAGATTGGGCTACACCAATATTTACGATATTCGTAAAAATGAAGAAAGAGATTTCCCCAGTATGCGTGTGAATGTTTCGGATTTGGGAACAGTAATTACAGGAACAGACCGCATCGCTGGTGCTAATAGCCTTCGTCAGAACCTTATTGAAATCACCAATCATCTTACTTGGTTCAAAGGAAAGCATAAGTTTTTGCTTGGTACAAGAAATGAAATTTATCAGTTTGATAACCTATTCATTCAGGCAGTAGCAGGCGAATGGACTTTCAACTCAATCCTTGCCCCTCGCGACCCTGTAACAGGACAAATTGACACCTCCGTACCTAATTTCAGCCTTGAATCTGGTATTCCTACGGCTTATTTGAAGAATTATTCTCGTACCTCTAACCCTCGCGAGTCTGCGAAGTGGTCGGCAGTGCAATTAGGTTTGTATCTGCAAGACGAATGGAATGCTAACGACCGCTTGCGTCTTACATTGGGCTTGCGTGGCGATTTGCCTCTAATGCTCGGTACCGTAAGCCGCAACAGACTTTTTGAAGAGAAGTTTGGTGTAAGAAACGATTTAACCCCTACGCCACGTGTGCTATGGTCGCCTCGTATTGGCTTTAATTGGGACGCACAGGGCAATGGCAAAACACAAGTACGTGGCGGAATTGGTATTTTTGCAGGCAGACCGCCTTTTGTATGGCTTTCTAACCAATATAGCAATAGTGGTATAGATTTCGGACAAGCCAATATTCAAGACCAAGCCCAACTCAATGCAATTTTTGCAGGACTTACACTTGCCCAAAGAAACCAAATCCTAAGCGACCCCAACTATCTGCCTCCGGGTGCAGGTGGGCAAAGCGGTACTTCGGTAGTCAATCTTACCAATCCCGATTTGCGTTTGCCACAAGTATTCAGAACCAGTTTGGGGGTTGATCAGAAACTACCTATTTGGGATATTATCGGAACTGCCGAATTTATCTATACCTACACAATGAATGATATGTTTTTCAGAAACATCAATTTAGTAGGACAGCAAGGCGTACTCAACAACGAAGGCAGACCTGTTTTCGGTACTTTCGGTCAGGGTCCTCGTCTTTTAGACCCCACCAATTTTACAGGTGCTTTTGTACTTGAAAACGTACAAGGTGGCACACAATATAGCATCACGGCTCAATTACGCAAAAATACCAAAGATTTCTTCGGAAACTTGGCTTATACCCACTCTATGGCTCGCGACGCTTTGAGTGCTACAAACTCCGTTGCCGCCTCTAACTTCAACAACAATATTGTAGGTGCTAATAGCCCTAATACCCCGGTATTTGCTGAAAATGCTTTCAATGTGCGTCATAGAGTAATTGGTGCGTTTGGCTATACCTACAATTGGAACGAATACGGAACTTCCCAAATTGCTTTGTTCTACAACGGACAATCAGGCAATAACCACTCTTTCATTGTACAAGCCGCCACAGGAGGTATCAACGACATCAACCTTGATGGTATTCCTAATAACGACCTCATCTACATTCCTCGCAATGCCTCGGAAATTCAGTTAGAAACCTTCACACGCGAGGGGGTTGATGTATCCCGATTTGGTTTTACTGATGCCAATGGCAATTTAATTACAACAGCCTCTTACACCATTAGCCCCCAGCAACAATGGGAAGGTTTCAATGCTTTCATTGAAGGTGAAAAGAGTTTGAAAAACCGCCGTGGCAAATTTGCAGAACGCAACGGTGCTGTTGCTCCTTGGAATCATCGTTTTGATTTGCGTTTTACGCATACTATCAATGCTCCAAGCAAAAAAGCCAAGCACCAAATTCAAATTACTTGGGATATTATCAATATCGGAAACTTGCTGAATAGAAATTGGGGCGTATTCCAGTTTGGTAGAACCAACCCTCTGCAAGCAGTAAGATATGATGAACTCACAGGAAACATTGTGTATCGCTTCAATGCAGACGTAGAAGCCGTTTCAGCAAGCCAAGACCCCGTTACCAAGCGTGTAACCATTGATGAGGCAAAAGTTGGTTTCAATAAATACCTCAATTCTAATAGCACACGCTCCGTATGGCAAGCACAATTCGGACTTAGATACACTTTCTAAACATTGTATCCGTATAAACAAAAATCCCTCTTTCTTGCAAGAGGGATTTTTTCTTTTTAGCTTTTCACAAACTCCACATTAGCAATTATTTTCACTTCATCACTCACAACTAATCCTCCTGTTTCGGTAACAGCACTCCACATCAGACCAAAATCCTTGCGATTGATTTTGCCCGATACTTCAAAACCCGCTTTAATATTTCCCCAAGGGTCTTTGATTGTACCACCATAAACTACCGATAGCTTCACTGCTTTGCTCACGCCTCTGATAGTTAGATTTCCGTGCAGTTCGTAGTTTTCCTCATCAACTTTTTGGAATTCTGTACTTTCAAAAAGCATTGTAGGGTATTGAGAGGCATCAAAAAAATCGGCAGAACGCAGGTGTTCATCTCTTTGGCTATTGCCCGTTTCAATGGAAGCAACCTCCGCCTGCAAATGCACTTTGGCACCTACAAAACTATCTCCGTTACTAACAACGTGAGCATCAAATTTCTTGAAAGCCCCTGTAACCGTAGAAATAACCAAGTGCTTTACCTTGAATTGTAGCTCGGAATGAGTAGGGTCTAATACCCACTTTACTTCATTTGCCATAATCAAAAATTTTTTTTTGTGAAACAAATTAGATGTTATGATATTTAATGTTAAAACATTTATTTTGAAAAAAGGTTCAAAATTTGAAAAAAATAAAAGCGAGGCTTTCTTAAATTGCGGTGAAAGAAGCCTCGCTTTGAGTGATTTTCAGTATTTTATGAGAAACTTTAATAGGCTTGTGCAAACACAACTCTTTGCGAAGAAGGGTTACCTGAATAAATACACTTTCCTGTTTCTTTTCTTACTTCCAGTGGAATACAACGAATAGTTGCTTTGGTTTCTTCTTTAATTTTAAGTTCTGTTTCAGTGGTGCCATCCCAATGAGCAAGAGCAAAACCTCCCTTTTCCATTACTTCCTTGAACTCTTCGTAAGTATTTACTTCAAAAGTATTCTTTTCTCTGAACTCTAATGCTTTCTGATAGATACTTTGCTGGATTTGTTCCAACAAATTGCTCACATAGCTTTCAACATCTTGCAAAGGAATGGTGGTTTTGGTTTTGGTATCTCTGCGAGCCACTTCAATTGTCTGATTTTCCAAATCTCGCAATCCCAAAGCCAAACGCACAGGAACGCCTTTTACCTCCCATTCTGCAAATTTGAAACCGGGGGTTTGGGTTTCTCTGAAATCTAATTTTACGCTAATACCTTGCTTTCTGAGCATCTTGGCGATATTATCACAGGCTTCGTTCAGTCGAGCAAAACTTTCTTCACCTTTATAGATGGGTACAATGACCACCTGAATAGGTGCAACTTTGGGCGGAATTACCAAACCACTATCGTCAGAGTGACTCATAATCAATGCTCCCATTAGGCGAGTGCTTACCCCCCACGAAGTTCCCCAAACATATTCCAATTTGTTTTCTTTATTCAAAAATTTCACATCAAAAGCCTTGGCAAAGTTTTGTCCTAAGAAATGAGAAGTTCCTGCCTGCAAGGCTTTGCCGTCTTGCATCATTGCTTCAATGCAGAAGGTTTCATCTGCTCCCGCAAATCGCTCATTTTCGGTTTTTATACCCTTGATAACAGGAATAGCCAAGACTTTTTCGGCAAAATCGGCATATACTTCAAGCATTTGACGGGTTTCTTGCATTGCCTCTTCGGCGGTAGCGTGAGCCGTATGTCCTTCTTGCCATAAAAATTCGGCAGTACGCAAAAATAATCTTGTACGCATTTCCCAACGTACTACATTTGCCCACTGATTGATAAGCAAAGGCAAATCACGATAAGACTGAATCCAATTTTTATACGTGTTCCAAATCACTGCCTCACTCGTAGGACGTACAATGAGTTCCTCTTCCAGCCGAGAATCGGGGTCGGCAATGAGTTTGCCTTTTTCCGTAGGGTGATTTTTAAGGCGATAATGCGTAACGACGGCACACTCTTTGGCGAAGCCTTCAGCATTTTTCTCTTCGGCTTCAAACAAACTTTTAGGAATAAACAAAGGGAAATAAGCGTTTTCGTGCCCTGTTTCTTTGAAGCGGCGGTCAAGGTCATCACGCATTTTTTCCCAAATAGCATAGCCATAAGGCTTGATAACCATACAGCCCTTTACAGCCGAATGTTCGGCAAGTCCTGCGTGCTTGATAATATCTAAATACCATTCCGAATAATTTTCACTGCGAGGTGTGATTAGTTTGCTCATAAATGATAGAAATTACTGGTTCAAAACTGATAAGTTTTACTCATTTGCCAGCTTTTATGCTTGCAGTTCAACATCAAGAGATATTCTAAAATTAGTTTCTTTGATTTTATCAAGTATTGGCTTAATACTTGGAATGATTCCCTCTAATTTAGCTTTTACAATTACCCCAATTGTACCTGTAAATGAAATTGAAAGTTGATTTGCAATCTTCCTAGCTTTGTGGTCATCTAAAATAAGAGTACTACCCACATTTTCTAAAGCCAATGCAATAACACTAGCCTCACCACTATCTACAAGTAATTCTAGAATTTTTTGTTTGTGTTTGTCTGAAACATCATTTATATTTATCCAATCGGGCAATTTTTCACCAAACTCTCTCGCTACTTCATTAGTTGTAAGAATTTTCGCATAAAGTTTATGTAAAATTTCAAGTTCGCCAATATTGCTCAAAATAATTAAGCAACTTGTGTCAGAAATAACCGTTTTAAGCATTCTCAACGTCTTTTGAAATATCCGAAGCAGGATAGTTAAAAATAGAAATATTGTAAAGCCCTAATAACTCTGTGAAAGCCCTTTTGGTCAGTCCTGCAAGTTCAGCCGCTTGCCCTAATGATAACTTACCTTGTTCATACAATTTACCCGCTACCAGTATAGCTATTTGCGTATTGTCCAAATCAATATTATCGGGAATATTGAATGTGAGTGTTTTCATATTATCAAAATGTTTAGTGCATTCTATCGCCTCTAATTTCTAAATGTTGGATAATTTCAGCTTCTTGGGCTAAAAGCTCTTGCAAACGAGCTTTTACATAAGTTTCAGGCATATATTCCTTGGCAAGTTCAACAAAATTGACATAATGCCCCGCCTCGGAAACCATTAGCTCGTAATAAAATTTTTTCAAATCTTCATCGGCAATTTGCTCCGATAGCAGTTTGAAACGCTCACAGCTACGAGCCTCAATAATTGCATTGATGAGCAGTTGTTCTACCAATTGCTCTTCGGCACTTCCTCCTTTTTTACGCAAACCTTGCAGTTTTTCTACATATTCATCTTTGCGTTGGTGTCCTAAAGGGATATTTCTTTCTTTCATTTTTTCCAAAACACGCTCAAAATGCCCCCATTCCTCTGCCACCACGGGGGTAAGCACTTCCACGAGCTTTTCTCTATCAGGATACTTGACAATCAGCGAAATACAAGATGAAGCGGCTTTTTGCTCACAATAAGCGTGGTCTATCAAGATTTCCGCAATGCTTTTTTCAGCCAAATTCACCCAACGAGGGTCAGTAGGTAGTTTCAAGCCCAGCATAGGATTTTTTTTGTGCAAAATAGCTAAAAAAGCCCCTCAAAAGCAAGTTTTTTCAGAAATTAGAACAAGCAAGTTAGGTTTCGGTAGTGGCAGAAGTATTTTTTAACTCCCACTTGCTAATAATACAAGTTGCCATTGCGTTTCCTGCGATATTGGTGCCGCTTCTGCCCATATCCAAAATGTGGTCTATACCCAACAGCAAAGCCAAACCTTCTTGTGGAATATTGAAAGAGGAAAGCGTTCCTGCGATAATCACCAAAGAGGCTCGGGGTACGCCTGCAATGCCTTTGCTGGTGAGCATAAGAATAAGCATCATTTGAATTTGTTGGGCGAAAGAAAGTTCTATACCATAGGCTTGGGCTATAAATACACTGGCGAAAGTCATATACATAATAGAACCATCAAGATTGAATGAATAGCCCAAAGGAATTACGAAATTGATAACTTTTTCGGGACAGCCCAAGCGTTTCAGACTTTCAATCAGTTGTGCAAAAGCCGATTCGGAGCTTGCCGTACTAAACGCCTGAAAAAACGGCAGACGAATTTCTTTCAAAATCCTTACAAAAGGCAAACGCAAAACCACCGCTATCGCCCCTAAAATTACAAAAATAAAAATGGCAAGCCCCAAATAAAACGTAAAAATCAAATAAGGATATACCTCTATGAGTTTTTGCCAACCGATTTTGCTCACTAGCACCGCCATTGCCCCAAATACACCATAAGGTGCAAATCCCATCACCATATTGATAAGTTTGAGCATCACGTGAGCAAGAGCGTCCATCGCCTTGATAATCACATTTTTCTGATGTTCGGGCAAAGAAATTGCCGCAATACCAAAAAATACCGAAAACACAAGTACAGCCAAAATTTCATTATGAGCCATTGCATCAATAACACTCTTGGGGAAAGTATGCTCTACAAAACTTTTCAGTGTATTCATTTGAGCATTGATACCTGTTTCTGTACCTTGGGGGGGTAAAGAAGCCGAAAGCAAATCGCCCGGGCGAAAAATATTTACCAAAACAAGCCCCAAAGAAAGGGCAAGAAGTGTTGCAAAAAGGAAATATCCAATGGTTCTCACGCCAATACGTCCCAGAGCCTTTTTATCGCCTACTTTGGCAATGCCTACTACCAAAGTACTTAGCACCAAAGGAGCTATGGTCATTTTGATAAGCCGTAAAAAAATATCCATTAGCAGTTGTAAATCGCGGGTATGCAGTGTAAAAGAGCCTATCGTGAAAATATTTTGAGGAGTTGTAATTTCTTTTCCATCAACTATTTGCTTTTGCTCGGGCAAAATGATACCCACAATAATGCCCAATATCATTCCTAAAAAAATTTTGGTAGTAAGCGATAATTTGAGTTTCATTGCGTTTATTTTTTGGTAGAAAAGCAAAGTAATAAGTTTTTTTGATTTTGAGCAAAAGATTTTTTGACTTTACCTCAAAATTTGCATAACTTCGCAATAAAATTTCAATATACTCAAACTTTCAAACCCTCTTAACCCCTTACTTCTGAACTTTTTTGAATTATGCAAAAGTATGTTTGGTTTTTGATTTTTTCTTTTTGCTTTCTTTTCGGCAAAGCCTTTGCCCAAGATAGCACAGGCGTTGATAAACCTATCCCCACCGATACACTCCAAAATGAAATACCTGTGGATAGCACCCAAACCATTGATAGTACCCAAGCAGAAGCAAGCAATGTTACAGAAGAAAAAAAAGGCAAATTTTATTTGGTAAAAAAAGCCTATTTCAAAGAGGGTGATAGCGTTTTTGTACGTAAAATCAAAGAACGACTCGCCTACCCCGAAGAGGCACGCAAACGTAAATTTTCTGCTACACTCATAGTAAAGTTTGTAGTAAGTAAAGAAGCCACTATTTCCGATATTCAAATTGTAGAAGGTTTCCCTGAAGAAACGGAAGCCGAATTTCGGCAACTCATTGAAGATAAAATCAAAAGTGCTATTCAAGAAGTTTCGCAAGGGGGCTGGGAGCCAGCTACCAACAATTTAGAGCAAAAAGTTGCTATGCGAAAAACCGTACCCATTACGTTTAGTCCGTATAAGAAAGAGTAAAAACTGCACAATTTTTGAAGGACTAAACCTAAAAAGCAAAGCTATGAACAAATGGATATTCACCCTTATCGTGGGTGTTTTTTTTCAAATAAGTGCTTTTTCCCAAGATAGCACCCAAGTAGTTCGGGATACTATGCCCACGCCTAATGCTCCTCGCATTACTTTTACGAGCAATACATTCCATTTTGGTAACCTAAAAATGGGTAACTCGGTTTCTCATACTTTTGAATTTACCAATACAGGCAAAAAAGACCTTAAAATCTTATCGGTGCAAACCAGTTGCAATTGCACTACTACTTTATTAGAGAAAAAAATTATTCGCCCTGGCGAAAAAGGCAGAATCACCGTTATCTATACGCCCAAACCCAATCAAAAAAACGAACAAAAAAAGGTGATTTTGGTTATTAGTAATGCTATCAACAAAGAGGAACTATTGTATATGACGGGCTTTGTAGAACCCTAAAAACATTTTTCAAGCAAGAATAAAGCGATTTTCAGGATTTACAAAGAAAAATTCAAAAACCATTTTTTAATTGTAATCTATGTTGCAAATTTTTAGAAATACCTTAGACGCACTATTTAGCTCTCGTGGCGAATATATCAAATCTATTCTTGGAGAACCTGAAACTTGGTTTGATACAGACAAATTTTCCGAATTTAATCTCGCTTCTGCCGATATACTAAAATTTATCAAATACTCCTCAGAAGCTACTTTGCCCCCACTTTTGGGCGATAACTATTTTTTGAAGCCCTTTATCCCTAACTTTTTGCAGTCGGTATTATTTATGGAACAAGGTAGCATTTGGGAAGTAGATAACCAAATGCCCGAAAAGTTTGAAAACGAAAAATGGTTCTTTATCAATGGAGTAGTAACTAATGAAGATTTGGCAGAAGCCAATGCCAAATATCTAATACAGCTATTTCATCGTCCTATTACTATTTTGCATAATCCCACCAATGGGATTTTTTTAGATTTGATGCAGTCGGCGGTAGGGAAAAGAGGTTATACCAATATCAAATTTGCCAACTTTGTGCTTCCTACTATTCGCAAAGCCCTTGCCGAAAAAGATAAGGTCGTCATTATTAGTCATTCGCAAGGTACGTTAATTACTTCTACTATTTTAGACCTACTCATAGAGGAAAAAAATCCACATTTAGGCAAATTAGAAATTTATGCCTTTGCGAATTGTGCCGAAGAAATGAGCCACGCCCCTATTCAAAACCCTAATCAAAAACCCCATATTGAAAGTTTTTCCAACGAACACGATATTGTAGCCAAATTGGGTGCATTGCACCCCTATCGCGAGGAAAGAGGTATTGTAATTGATGGCGAGCATTTTATCAAAAAAGATGCTTGGGGGCATTTTCTAAATATTCACTACCTCAAAGATTTTGCACAAGGCAAATACATTCACGAAAGCAACCCGGAAATAAAATCTCGCCTATTTGGATACTTGGGTGGCAAAACTAATATAGCATAATTGGATTTCTGTAATTGTTTAGGTCTTTTGTAGCGTAGAAATAGGAAATGAGAAGCAGGAAACAGGATTTTAGAAAATAGATGTCGGACAAAAAAATGAGAGATAAAGCCCTTAAAGTCTTGAACATCAAACGCTAAAATTTTTGAACGTAAATAGCTACCAAAAATTTAACCAAATATTCACTTGCAAGAATGAAAAGAATTTCTTTTTTTAGTAATTCAAAAATGTAATTGGGGGGGAGATTTCAGCAAAAATGCGGAGGCTCTTATGCTAAAAAAAATACTGCTACTGATTATCGGCATTGGGCTACAATATTCTAATGGATTTGGGCAAACCATTATTCTTGAAGGCGAAAAACCCAGCCAAGAAATAGGAAAATATTTGTATTGGGTAGAAGATACTGATAATAATTTTAGCATAGAGCAAGTAGCCGCCCAAAGTTTTCAAAACCGCTTTCAGAAAAATACACAAGAAGTTTTTAATGTAGGTGTTTCGCATAAAACTTATTGGCTACGCCTGGAAATACAAAGCAAAGATTTACTTGCTCGTGATTGGCTCTTGTATTCATCTTATCCATTTTTAGATAAGGTTTGGCTTTATCAAAAAAACAAATTCGGTGAGTGGGAAGCCCAAAAATCGGGTATTTTGGAAGATTTCCAGAAAAGACCTATCAAGCACCGCTACATTATTTTTCCTTTGGAAACTCGCGATACACTCGTTCAACGCATATACATCAAAATTCATTCAGAGTCTCCTATCCAATTCCCTGCGTACATTGAGCGTGGAAGCTATTTTGCCGAACCTTCTCGCCTTTTGGAGTTGTATTATGGTGTCTTTATTGGTGTTATGTCCTTAATGCTTTTGGGTAGCATTTTTTATTGGATATACTTCAAAGATAAAGACTATCTCTACTATGCCCTTTTTCTTTTGGGAGCTATGATTTTTTACCTTTCGCTCAGCGGACATTTATTTCAATTTTTGTGGCGAGAAGAAGGCTATTGGGGCAAGATGTTTTTAGGAGCAGGCATTGGAGTCTGGATTATAGGAGCAGGACTTTTCACCAAACATTTTTTGCAAACTTTTCGCTATTTTCCATTAGGAGGAAAAATAATGCAAATATATGCCTATTTGGGTGTATGGGTGGCTTGGAGCGTTTTTATTTTACCTTATCAAATTTTTACCATTCAAATTGTTCTTTTGGGTAATTTGGGCAATTTGGTAATTACTGCCATAGGCATTATTTGCTGGGTTCGTAAAAATACTTTTGCCAAATACTTTGCCTTGGCTTGGATACTGTACGTAACAGGTACTCTTTTACTTGCTCTTTCTACAATGAATATCATTCCTCGCACTTTCATATCGGCTCACTTAGGCGAAATTTCTTGTATGTTTGAGGTAATTATGTTTGCTTTAGCTCTTAGCTACAAAAGCCGTATCAAAAGTGATAAAATTCGCCAAGACCGTACTCGTAGCCAACAAAAACTCCTTGAAATACAAAAAGATATAACCCGAAAACTTGAAACAAGAGTAGAAGAACGCACCCGATTACTCCAACAAAAGCAGGAAGAAATTGAAATACAAAACGAAGAACTCAAACAGCAACGCGAGGAGCTAGAAGCCAGCCGCGACCAGCTCGCCGAAAAAAATAAAATTATTGAAGAGCAAAACCTTGCCCTAAAAAAATACAACGAAAATTTAGAGCAAATCGTAGATGAACGTACTGCCCAACTCAAAAAAGCCAATTTAGAACTTGCCAATCAAAATACACAATTAGAGCAATTTGCTTTCATTACCGCTCACAATTTACGTTCGCCTGTGGCTCAACTTTTGGGGCTAACCAGCCTTTTCAATACCGAAAACCTCAACGACCCGCTCAATGCAGAAATTTTGCAACATATCAAAAAAGCCAGCTTCGCAATGCAACAAACATTGCAAGACCTCAACGAAATTTTAGAAATCCGTAAGGGTAAAAATCAAAATGTAGAGCGAATGAACTTCTCTGAAATGATTGAGCAAGTGTGGGAAGATAATTTCAAAAACGAAACCGAAGTAGATTTGCAAATCCATTTGGAAGCTCAGGAAATCAACTTTGTCAAATCTTACTTAAAAAGTATTCTTTACAATTTTATCAGCAATGCTATCAAGTATCGCCACCCCAAGCGTAAGCCCTCTATTCAGATTACTACCAAAGAACTGGCTGATGAAGTTGTAATGAGCATACAAGATAATGGCGTAGGCATTGACCTCCGCAAACACCGACAAAAACTTTTTGGCTTGTACCAACGCTTTCATTTAGACAAAGAAGGCAAAGGAATGGGCTTATACCTATGCAAAACCCAAGTAGAAGCTCTTGGCGGCAGAATTGAAGTACAAAGCGAAGTAGGCACAGGTACAAAATTTGATATTTATTTCAGAAAAATGCTTTCCGAAGATGCTCTCCCATCTGCTTAAATTCAAATTTAGAAAAAAACACCGCCGTAAGCTAATTTTCGGCTTACTCGCTTTATTTGTGCTTGTATTGCTTATTTTTTGGTTTAATAGAGATAATCGCTTTTCCAAAAGTTTCTTCTTGAAAAAAACAGATTTTCAGAGAAAAATTATCGTCCAAACCACCTTTACGAAAAACAATTTGGTTTTAGTAGATACCTTTACCCAATCTTTTGATGAAAAAAAACGCCTAATTGCAGAAAATGAATCTATTTTTTATGATTACAATTCCGCAGGAAAACTCTCTAAAATCATTGTTTGCTTAGACAAAAAATGCAACAATATCCTCATAAAAGAGCCTATCAGTCCTGAAATAATGCAGTACAGCCTCAATCAAACATTTTTTCAGTTGCAAAGTCAGAATAAATTTAGTAGAATTACCCCAAAAGAAGTTTTAGAGCCTTATATCTACCAAGAAGATTCGCTCATCAGTTCAGAAATTCGTAAGGTGAAATACTATTTTTGTACCGATACCGATACCACGCTCAATATCCGCTATCAGCACTACGATTCGCTCCAAAGACTGAAAAAAATCAGATTTTCTGATAAAAATCAAAACTTTTTCTTTGAAACAAATTACTTTTATGATGCTACAAACAAGCTAATAATGAAACATCTGCAACTTAAATCGTCTATCAACGAAATTTATTCAGAATATTACCATATCTACCAATACGACTCAAAAAAACGCCTCAAACAAATTCAAACCTACCAAATGCCTGATAGCCTGCTACATAGCCAAACTTCATTGGAGTATGTGGAGTAGGGAATGTTAAGAAAAAACATAATTTTTTATGTTCAAAAAGTTTATCGTTTGATGTTCAAGACTTTAAGGGATTTATCTCTTCTCATTTTTTGTCTGACAAATCCTGTTTCCTGATTCTTGTTTCCTGTGTCTATATTCCTAAACAATTACAAAAAAACTACTTTTATCAAGAGCTATCAAACAAAAACGCTCTACAAAAAGTATTTTACAAAAAATGTTGTATTTTTTGCCTAAAACAAAAAAATTTGTAGGTTTGTAAAAATAATGCTTACACCAATGGAACAGAACAATCTTTTGAAAGTAACCATAGATAATATCACCGTAGAAGTAGAGCCGGGTACTACTATCTTGCAAGCGGCTCGTAAAATTGGTGGCGAAATTGTGCCGCCTGCTATGTGTTATTATAGCAAATTGAAAGGTTCAGGAGGGAAATGTCGTACTTGTTTGGTGAAAGTTACGCAAGGTTCTGCCAAAGACCCTCGTCCTATGCCGAAACTTGTGCCGTCTTGCATTACCACCGTACAAGACGGAATGGTTGTAGAAAATACTATCAATGAGGAAGTTATCAAAGCTCGTGAGGGGGTAGTAGAGTTTCTGCTCATCAATCACCCTTTGGATTGCCCTATTTGCGACCAAGCAGGGGAATGTCATCTGCAAGATTTGGGCTATCAGCACGGAAAGCAAGCTACTCGCTACGAGTTTGAACGCCGTACTTTTGAAAAAATTGATATTGGCGATAAAATACAACTGCATATGACTCGCTGTATATTATGCTATCGTTGTGTTTTTACCGCCGACCAAATCACTAATGGCAGAGTTCACGGCGTTTTGCATCGTGGCGATGCCGCCGAAATTAGCACTTACATTCAGAATGTAATTGATAACGATTTTTCGGGTAATGTGATAGATGTTTGCCCTGTAGGAGCTTTAACCGATAAAACTTTCCGCTTCAAAAGCAGAGTTTGGTTCACCAAGCCTGTCTATGCTCACAGAGATTGCGATAAATGTTGTGGTAAAGTTACTTTGTGGTATCAGGGTGAAGAAGTTTTGAGAGTTACAGGTCGTAAAGATAAATACGGCGAAGTGGAAGATTTTATTTGCAATACTTGCCGATTTGAAAAGAAAAAAACTTCTGATTGGGTGATAGAAGGCATTGCTGATTTGGGTAGAAATTCAGTAATGATGCAAAATAAGCGTGTCAAACTTGTAGTACCTGATTTTCCTTTCAAACAGGCTTTGCAATACAAACAAATTAACGATAGCCGTGTGCCTTCCAAGCTCACTTACGAAGAATCTCGCCTCAAAAACCAACTCACTACCAGTAAGTTTCTACTGAAAAAAGAGGAGCAATAAGCAGAAAAAACCGACAAAAAGCCGTTTAAGAAGCGTTTTTTGTCGGTTTTATTTGCAAAAAGTGAATAGGAACAGGTATGTATCTATTCCTTATCTTTTATCTTTTGCTTTTTCAAGGTCAAAGAGTTCGCTCAAAACGTCCATTAGCGTATCGGCTTCGCCACGCTTACAAGCGGCTTTGAGTTGCAAGACAGGAAACTTCAAGATTTTTTGCATCAAATTGCCTGTAATTTTATCCAATAATTCAGCTTCCTGCTCGCTGATTTTCTTGCTGTATTTGGAAAGTTCTTCTTTGCGGATTTGCTCCAAAGCATTTTTGATTTTCTGCACCACAGGCGAAATTTCCATTTCTCTGCTCCAATCCAAAAACTCTGCGATAGCTTCTTGCATAATAGCATTTACAGCAGAAATTTCTGTTTTTCTCCGATTGAGCGTTTCTTGGGTTCTCTCGTGCAGGTGGTCAATATCATACACCAAAAAACCTGCAATTTCTTCTGTATCTGTGGCTATACTACGAGGCACAGAAAGGTCTATAAAATACTTTTGTTTTAGAATTTCTTTGCCTGCAAACTTTTCTTTGCTCACAAAATTGGCTACCGATAGCGATGAAATCACTACATCAGCTTCTTCTATTTCTTGCCAAACATTGGCAAAATCTGCTACCGCAAAGCCAGTTTCTTCGGCTAATGCCAGGGCTTTTTCAGCAGTTCGGTTGCAGATACGAACTCCCGAAAATTTCCCTTGTAAGTTTTTACAAACATCTGCACCAATTTCTCCTATACCTAAAACCAAAATTTTAGGATTTTCCCAAAGCATTTGTATAGATTGCAACAATTCTACCGCCGCATAAGCCACCGAAGCCGCTCCATCGCGAAAAGAAGTTTCCTGACTGATACGCTTGTTGGTAAAGAAAATGCTATGAAGCAGGCGATGCAAAAAGGCTCCTGCCATTTGCAAATCAGCAGAATACTTATAGGCTTTTTTTACTTGATTGATTATCTGAATATCGCCAAGAATTTGCGAATTAAGTCCCAAAGCTACCTCAAAAAGGTGTTCAATAGCCTCTCTGCCTTGAAAGATTTGAAAATTTTTGATATATCTTGCCAGCGAGCTATCCCCTTTGAAAGCTACCAATGCCTGTAAAATAGCCTCATTGAGTTCTCTTTCAGAATGGTAATAAATCTCTGTACGATTGCAAGTAGAAACCACCAGAGCTTCTGTGAGTTCAAAAATATCTTTCAGATACAACAGAAAGTCTTGGGTTTCCTTTTCCGACAAAGCAAATTTTTCTCGCACTTCTACCGAAGCATTGTGATGAGTGAGGCAAACTGCTTTGAATGAATCGTACATAGCTCAACTATTTTTCTTGCAAACCGATTGTAAAAATCAAATGTTTGCACAAAAATAGCAGGTAGCAACGAGAAAAATAAATGATTTTTATCAGAATAGCATAATTTAGAAGGTTTCTAAATAACCACTCTGTAACTTTTCAGCCTTTTCCTGAATAAGTTGCCAAGCGTTCCAAATATGCTTTTGTAAAACATACGTCTGGGCTATTACGATACGTAAAGTGTATTTACCATTGAGTTTAGTGTGGCTCATATATACTTTACCTGTGGCATTGAGCGTATGCAAGAGTTTTTCGTTCAAGCTATTGAGTAAGTTTTCGTCTGAAATATGTGTGGGCTTGTAGCGGAAACAAATTAGGTTCAGCGTAGTAGGAGCTAAAATTTCAAAATCGGGGTGAGCGGCGATTTTACGAGCCAGCTCTTGGGCAAGCTGAATATGCTCACGCAAACGTTTTTGCAAACCTCGCAAGCCCCAACTTCGCATTACAAACCAAAGTTTCAAGGCTCTAAAACGCCTGCCCAAAGGTATGCCCCAGTCGCGATAGTTATTGACAAGACTATCGTTTTTAGTTTTCAGGTATTCGGGCAAAATTTCAAAAGTACGGATAAGCCACTCTTTTTCTTTGACAAAATACGCCGAGCAATCAAAATTTACAAACATCCACTTATGCGGATTGAAAACATAACTATCAGCTTTTTCAATGCCTTTTAGGTAATGCCTATATTCAGGTAAAAGAAAAGCCGTACCTGCGTAGGCGGCATCTACGTGAAGCCAAATGCTGTACTTTTCGGCAATTTGGGCGAGTTTTTCCAAGTTATCAAAGGCAGTTGAACTCGTAGTTCCGAGTGTAGCCACAATACAAAGCGGTTTTTTGCTGTACTGCAAATCGGCTTCAATGAGTTTTTCAAGCAAATCGGTACGAATAGCAAACGCCTCATCACAAGGCACTTGCACCAAATTTTCTTTGCCTATGCCTGCAATCTTGACGTCCTTTTCAATGGAAGAATGGGTTTGCGTAGAAGCATATACTCTCAAATTGGTAAAACCTTCAAAGCCTCTTTGATTGATTTGAAAATCAGAAAGTTTTTCTCTTGCCGAAAGCAAAGCACAAAGCGTAGCCGAAGAAGCCGTGTCTTGAATAACTCCACTCCACGCTTCGGGCAAGCCACAGGCTTTTTTGAGCCAATGCATCATTTTTTCCTCTAATTCGGCGGCGGTAGGGCTGGTTTCCCAAATCATACATTGAGCCCCAAGAGCCGCTGTAAGCATTTCTGCCAGAAGCGACTCGTAGCTGGAATTAGCAGGAAAATAAGCAAAAAAGTTGGGGCTTTGCCAATGCGTAATACCTTTGAGAATAATTTGCTGAAAATCTTGCCAAATAGCCGAAAAATCATCACCACTTGCGGGCATTTCTTCGGGCAGTGCCTCAAAGATTTCACGAGGCTTCACCTGCGATTTTACAGGGTAATGTTCTATATTCTCCCAATAATCAGCTATCCAATCTACTACCTGATGAGCTAATTTTCTAAATTCAGTGTTGTTGAGCATTTTTTGCCGTACAAAATTTACAATCTAACTAAAAATTCAAAATCTGTTTGGCTTTGAGCAGGTCTTTGTCTTCTTTATCTTCTGCCCATAGTTTTTCAAAATATTTTTTAGCGTTTGTGGTATCATCTTTCAGAACAGAAAGTGCCATTCTGTAAGGTATCCCTCTATTTTCGGGAAGCAAATCTATGTAAAATTCGGCTCGCTCCAAATTGTTTTGTTTCATATTCCAAACGGCTAAAACTTCACTGCGAAGTTCATTAGAAGAGCCAATTTGCTCAATTTGCGTAATGTACTTTTTCAAAAGTTCGGGGTTGGGCTTCTTGGTGCTATAAATAACTACAAGCATCGCCAAATGTTGCAATTCTTGTGGATTTTCGCTCAAAGCCAATTGTAAATATTTTTCGGCATCAGTCCATTGTTTATCTGCACTTGCCACAAGAATAGCGGCTTCCAAAAAGTTTCTATTCTTTTCTATTTGCCAAGCCTTTTCAAAACACTCCATAGCCTTTTTGGCTTCTGCTAAAAAAATATACACCACCCCCAAATTATTCAAGATATAAGTTTTCTGAATTTTGGGGGCTTTTTCAAGGTTTTTCACAAAGAACCGCTCTGCTTCTTGCAAAAGTTTTATTCGCTTTTTATCTTTTTCTCTGATGAGCTCAAGATAGTTGTCGTTGTTCTTAATTTTTTGAGAATTTTGAAAAATCCATTTTGCCATATATTCATAGCTTGAAGCCGTAACACAATAGTAATAAAAATGCCCATAAGCAATTGAATTAGGACTTGCTTTGAAGGCTTTTTCTGCGAAAGAAAAGTCAGATACAGAAGTATTTGTAGGATTTTCTTTTAGCCTTAAAAGAAACTTATACCAAAGCAAATTCTGCTTGTAAACGAGAAAAGCTAAGTTATTTGGTTCTACTTGTTTTTCAAAGGCATCTAAATAGCTTTGAGCGGCTACTACATCATTTTTTACAAAAAGCGAAAACTCAAAGTTTTTGACAATTACGGCTTTATCATTCGGAAACTTTTGCGATAGTTCCTGCAAAGTTTCTTGTAAAAGTGGATAAGTTTCTACGCTCCACAAATAGTCTATCATATACAGGTATGCAAGCGGATTTTGAGGCTCTTTTTGTTGCCATTCTTTGAAAAGCGGTATGGCTTTATTAAAATACTTTTCGGCTTCGTTTCGCTCCTTTTTTTGGTAAAATAAAGCGGATATTCTGCCATAGATAGGAGCATCTTTGTAGCTATTTTGTAGTTTTTGCTCCAATTGCTCTATGGAAAGTTCATATATATTCAAAGAAGGATACAAAAGTGTAGCATAGTCTGTTGTGCTAAAATTGATGTTGAAAGAGTAATTAACACTCGGATAGCTCATCAATTCTTTTATAGCCTCTTTTTGCTGTTGGCTAAATTGCCCCCAAGAAATGTTCGCTTGAAAAAGGAACAAGAAAAAAAGAATAATTTTTCGCATAAATAAATAAGGTTTAGGGTAAAACAATCAAAAAAGTTTCATTTGAATATTTTTGTCAAAAAATTTAGGTAAGGGCAAGTTAGTCCTACAAGTCAAATTTAACTTTTCTATGAAATATAAAGCAATTTCAGGGGCTAAAATGTTATCGGGTTCGTGCAAAAAGAAGTAAAGCGACTGCAAGCCTTGTTTTTGCCACTGGCTAATTTGCCAAATCCACTCGTCAAGTCGGCTATAATCGGTGGGGTGCAAGCCATTGCCCACAAATCGCACCATAAGGGCAGAATTAGTAATGCGTTGATGCAAAACATCTCTTCTGCCTGCTACATCAGTAATGACGGTGCTTTTATTGTATTTTTCCAAGATTTCGGCGGCTTTTTCAAAATTTTCTCCCTTAAACCACGAAGCGTGTCGAAACTCTACGGCAAGGGGAATATTTGTAGGAAATTGAGCTAAAAAACTTTCTAAAATTGGTAGGTGTTTGAGTTCAAAATATGGTGGCAATTGCAAAAAGGAAAGTCCCAAGTTTTCCCCCAGTTCACTGATAGCCTTGCAAAATTCTATGACCAAATCTTGGCAGTTTTGGAGCATTTTTTCGTGAGAAATGGGCTGTGGAAATTTGGGCGAAAAGCGAAAATTTCCACTCACTTGGTTTTTCCATTGTTCAATGGTAGCCTTATCGGGAATGCGGTAGTGCGTAGTGTTGAGTTCTATGCCGTTGAACTGCTCAGCGTAGTATTTCAAAAAATCTTTGCTTTGGGCTTTGGGCGGATAGATTTTCCCTACCCATTCTTTTTGCGACCACACAGGAAGCCCCGCCCATACTTGCAAATGATTGGTTGGATAATTACGCAAAACTTTCTCGTTTGCCTGCCTGCTTGGTGGCAAACGAAAATCTACGTGGCTAATATCTTTAAGTTTGCCAAAATCCATAAGTCAAAAGTAAGAAAACTTAAAAATTTACGCAAATTTTTATTTACCTTTTCTGTTGTAAGTGTATAAATTGTCAAAGTTTGCCTTATATCTCATCTTTTGCAATATTTTTAATAAAAAATTGCGATTTTCAACACAAAAATAAGTCGCTTTTTCTGTTCTAAAACCTCTTCATCAATTTTATGAAGCAAAAACAAAACTTTTAGTATATTTTTGAAACTTGTAACTTTTTTATTATTTTTGCGAAAAAATTGAAATGCCTATGCTAAAATATTTACTTTTCGGGGGATTTTTATTGTTAGGAGTATGGGGAACTGGTTTGGCACAACCTTCTAACGACAATTGTGTAAATGCACTTCCTATTGCTATCAATGCTATATGTACCAACGGACAAACCAATACGGCTACTTCTGAGGCTTTAGATGCAGGCGGTTGTACCAGTGCCAATAGTCGTACGGTTTGGTATAGCTTTACAGCTACCCAAACTACTCATTACATTTTGGCTGATGTAATTTCTGCAGGCTTAGATGTAGCCTTTGCAGTGTATAGTGGCTCTTGCGGCTCTCTGACTAAGCTTTTTTGTATAGATGCGGGTAGCACTGATATAGATGAACAAACAACTTACAGCAGTTTTGTAGTAGGTCAGACGTACTTGCTACGTGTAAGTGCCTATGGAACAACGAATGGCAATTTTTGCGTATCGGTGCGAGGTGCCCCCCCAAATGATGCCTGTTCCAATGCGGTAGCCCTTACTCCCAATGGCAACCCTATTTTAGGTACAAATATTTTGGCAACAAATGATGGTTCTACTACCTGCCTAAATACAGCAAGAAGTGTTTGGTACCAATTTACTGCTACTCATACCACACACCGCATAGAATTAGATATTCTCACTACAACCGCAAATTTAGGATTTCGTTTGTTTCAAGGTTCTTGTGGCAGTCTTACGCCGGTTTTGGGTACTTGTACCGAAGAGGCTAATGGAGCGGGCATAGATGAGGCTTACACTTATACATCGCTTACCGTGGGGCAAACCTACCGAATTATGGTTTCCAGTGCCCCCGCTACTACCCACGAAGATTGGTTTTATATTAAAGTAATCGCTCCACCTGCGAACGATGCTTTTGCCAATGCTACAATTTTAACCATAAATGCCGATTGTACACCCGGCAATAATCATTTGGCTAATTCTGATGGTACTTCCTCTTGCCTAAGTACCGCAAGAACCGTTTGGTACAGATTTACCGCTACGCATACCAACCATTTTATAGAACTCATACCCGCAGGACATTCAACTGCTTATCTTGGCAATTTAGGTTTTACTTTTTATACCAGCGGGCTTACGGAAATCAACTGCACCAATAATTTTTCTAGTGGTTCGGCAACAGAAAGCAGATGGGTTACAGGGCTTACCATTGGCAATATCTATTACATTTCGGTATCAGGAGCATCTGCCACTGATAGAGCCGATTTTTGTATTAGAGTAGCTTCGCCCCCTGCTAACGATGCTTGCCTGAATGCTCGTGATATTGAAGTGGATAAGCCGGGTATTTTTGGAACAAATGTTTTTGCCACAAACGATGGCTCTATTACCTGCGGAAGCCCTAATCGTTCTGTATGGTACAAGTTTATTGCTACTAAAACCAACCATCTGGTTATTGTGCATCCACTTACTACCAGCACTACAAATACTGATTTAGCTTTGGCTATATATTCTGGCTCTTGTGGCTCACTTACACAAATAAATTGCACCAACCAGTATTCTAATGCCAAAGGCGAAATGGCTATTCTTTCAGGTTTGAGTATAGGAGCAACTTACTATGTTATGGTTACAGGCTATACCGCCAACGACCAAGCTCCCTTTTCTATTGCTGTAATGAGCAATAACGATGCTTGTGCCAATAGAAATACCGTTGAAATCAATAAAGGCTGGGTACTTGGAGCAGTACAAGGAATGGCTGCCGATCCTATAACATTTTGTAGTGCCAATACTGCTTCCAACAATACGGTTTGGTTTAGTTTTATAGCTACGGCTTCCAATGTAACCGTAGAAGTAGAACCCGATGCAGGTAACCCCAGCGGTACAGGAAACCAGCGAGGTTTAGATGTTGAGTTTAACGTGTATCACAATTCCAGTGGTGTATGTGGCATTACATTCTTGAATTGCCGAGATAACTTAGGCTATGGGGGTGCAGAAAGCCTCAATCTTACAGGGCTAACCATAGGTGCGACTTACCTCATTGCCGTAGATGGCGAATTTGATGGCTTTGAAAGCAGAGGCTCTTTTAGGGTAAGAGTAACTACTATTCCCCCTTGTGGTGCTAACCCTGCTCCTGCCAATACGTGTAGTGCCGCACCAGTTATTAGCAATCTGAACGGCTATTGCGGAGTAACCAGCGTATCCTACAATCCTAATTTTTACAATAATTTGAACAATCTAAGCCAAACTTTTTGTAGTGCTTCGGCTTCTATAGAAAACAATTCTTTCTTGCAATTTGTAGCTGGTGATATTCAAGCTACTTTTGAATGGGCTATTACCTCCAATGCCCCTAATGGCGGTCCGCCTTGCGACCAAGGCATACAAATTCAAATTTACGAAGTAATTGGCACAGATTGCGAAACAGGCATTTGGAAGCCTATTTCCTCTTGCCCTGACCCTACGGGACCAGTAGGCTCAAGCGGTTCTATCACGGTTACAGGACTTACACCGGGCAAGACTTATTACATAATGTTTGATGGCTTTGCTGGCGATGAATGTGGCTATCGTATCAGCATACCCGAAAATTCGGGCGTGGTTTTGCCTGTGGAATTTCTTTCTTTCCGTGCCAAAAGAGAAAAGCCCTACAATCGCCTAATGTGGCAAACAGCCCAAGAAATCAATTTGAACTATTTTGAAATCCAGTGGAGCAAAGACGGTTCAACTTTTGTGAGTTTGGATAGAGTTCCTGCTCAAAACAAAGCCGCTCTCTATACTTATGAACATAAAGCCATAGAATTTGGGCATTACTACTATCGCTTGCGTATTGTAGAAAAAGACGGAAAACAAAGTTTCAGCCCCGTAGAAAGCGTTTATATCAAGCCTTACAACGATTTGGAAGTAAGTTTCTATCCTACTCCTTTCAAAGAAAAAGGCACTTTAGAATGTTTTGCTCCTGAAAACTTAGAAGCTACAATGCAGGTTTTCAATATGGAAGGTGTAAAACTTTTTGAAAAACAACTCTCTTTACAAGAAGGTAAAAACGAATTTGAGCAAAATTTTGAATATTTAGCCAAAGGCATTTACCTCTTGAAAGTTACTGCTTCCAATGGCGAGCAAAAAACTATTCGTATTGTGAAAAATGAATAAGGATTTTTGGGCTAAAAACAAAGGGCTTCGCTAAAAACGAAGCCCTTTATTTTTCTCTTTTCTCGCTACTTTCTTGTCTTGTATCCAATTCTACACTTCCTCTGCTTTTACGATATTTTCAAATACGATTCTATCGTACTCATCAGTAGTTACGTAAATTGCACTATCTTTTTGGATATTACCTGCAAGAATTTCCTTGCTAAGCTCGTTGAGCAATCGTTTCTGAATAGCTCTTTTGAGCGGTCTGGCACCAAATTGGGCATCAAAACCAACTTCTGCAAGCACTCTTTTTACTTTCTCATCAAATTCAATTTCCACCTGATTTTCAGCAAGCATTTCTTTCACTCCTGCAAGTTGAATATCCACAATTCGTAAAATATCCTTTTTGTTGAGCGGTCTGAACATCACTATCTCATCAATACGGTTCAGAAATTCAGGACGAATTTGCTTTTTAAGCAAAGCTAATACCTCCTCTTTGGTTTCCTCCACTACATCAAACTCATTTTCTTCATTTATTCTTGCAAAATTTTCCTGAATAATGCTTGAACCCATATTGGAGGTCATTATGATAATGGTATTTTTGAAGTTAGCGGTTCTACCCTTGTTGTCAGTCAATCTTCCGTCGTCAAGCACTTGCAAAAGAATATTAAACACGTCTGGGTGAGCCTTTTCAATTTCATCAAGCAAAATAACGCTATAAGGCTTTCTACGCACTGCCTCGGTAAGTTGTCCGCCTTCATCATAGCCCACATAGCCGGGAGGGGCACCAATCAAGCGGCTTACGGCGTGGCGTTCTTGGTACTCGCTCATATCTATTCGCACCATATTGTTTTCATCATTGAATAGATATTCTGCAAGTGTTTTGGCAAGTTCGGTTTTACCTACCCCTGTTGTACCCAAAAAGAGGAACGAACCAATTGGGCGTTTGGGGTCATTGAGCCCTGCACGGCTACGCCTTACGGCATCAGCTACTACCTGAATAGCTTGTGCTTGTCCTGCAACTCGTTTAGAAAGTTCCTCTTCCAGATGCAAAAGTTTTTCTTTTTCAGATTGAAGCATTTTCTGTACAGGAATACCTGTCCATTTGGCAACTACTTCGGCAATATTTTCAGAGGTAACCTCTTCGCGTAGCATTGAATTTTCGCCTTGCAACTCTTTGAGTTGTGTTTGGTAATCTTTGAGTAGTTTTTCTGCTTCTAAAATTTTACCATACCGCAATTCGGCTACTCTGCCATAGTCGCCTGCTCTTTCGGCTTGTTCAGCTTCAATTTTGTATCGCTCAATATTTTCTTTTTCAGCCCGAATTTTATCAACAATTTCTTTTTCAGATTTCCATTTAGCCATCAGGCTATCACGTTTTTCAGAAAGTTCGGCAATTTCTTTGGAAAGAATTTTCTCTTTTTCCACATCTTTTTCTCTGCGAATAGCCTCACGCTCTATTTCCAATTGCATTATTTTGCGGTTAAGCTCGTCCAGTTCTTCGGGCATAGAATCAATTTCCATACGGAGTTTTGCGGCGGCTTCGTCCATTAGGTCAATGGCTTTATCAGGCAAAAACCTATCAGAGATATAGCGTTGCGAAAGTTCTACTGCCGCAATAATGGCATCGTCTTTAATGCGAACACCGTGATGCAATTCATATTTTTCTTTAATTCCACGCAAAATGGAAATGGCATCTTGGGGGCTGGGTTCATCAACCATTACGGCTTGAAAACGGCGTTCAAGGGCTTTGTCTTTTTCAATGTACTTTTGATACTCATTGAGCGTAGTAGCTCCAATGGCGTGTAATTCGCCACGAGCCAAAGCTGGTTTCAAGAGGTTGGCGGCATCCATTGCACTATCGCCTCCTGCACCTGCTCCTATGAGCGTATGTATTTCGTCTATGAAAAGAATAATCTCTCCTTCCGAGTCTGTTACTTCTTTGATAACCGATTTCAAACGCTCTTCAAACTCACCTTTATATTTTGCTCCCGCCACCAGTAGCCCCATATCCAAAGCTACGATGGTTTTGGTTTTCAGGTTTTCAGGAACATCACCATTGACAATTCTTTGAGCCAAACCTTCTACGATAGCCGTTTTACCCACACCGGGCTCACCCAAGAGAATAGGGTTGTTTTTGGTTCGGCGGGAAAGAATTTGCAAAACCCTACGAATTTCTTCATCACGACCAATCACGGGGTCTATTTTACCCTGACGTGCCAGCTCGTTTAAGTTTTTGGAATAGCGTTCCAAAGAACGATACTTGGCTTCAGCATTTTGGTCGGTTACGCGACTATTGCCTCGCAACTCTTTGATAGCCAACACCAATGCTTTTTCGGTAAAGCCCGCATCTTTTAGAATTTGAGCAGTTTTATCCTTACCCGAAAGCAAGCCCAAGAGAATATGCTCTATGGCTACGTATTCATCTTTGAACTCGCTCAAATTGCGTTCGGCACGTTGCAGAGCCGCCGCCGCTTCGTTAGAAAGATATGGACTTTCGCCTGATGATTTAGGATAAGTGGAAATAAGCTCATCTACTTTATTTTTGACAAAATTTTTGCTTGCACCACACTTTTGAAACAAAAAGTTTATGGTGTTTTCATCACTTTCTAACAGAGCCTTTGCCAAGTGTCCGGTTTCTACAATAGGTTGCTGATTTCCCAAAGCAATCTGACTTGCCTGTTGCAACAACTCCTGACTTTTGATAGTATAACGATTGAAGTTCATAGTGGTAAAATTTTATACCAAAATCAAATAGATTTGCAGGATTTTCAAGATTTTATTGATTTTGTGAATGAAGCATCTCCAAAACCTATTCAACTCCTGTACAACGCTAAACCTTCAAAAGATAAGCCAAAATATTTTTTATGACAAAATGTCTGAATTTGGTATAAGTTTTTGCATTTTTTATGACAAAACTATCACTGATTTTCTGTAAAATTATTCCTTTCCTAAAAATAGCCAATAAATTGAAAATTTCATAGCAAGCGATGATGT